>NZ_QFRV01000004.1:0-111703 GCF_004136805.1 Enterobacter cloacae complex sp. GF14B | reverse complement strand
AGACGGGAGAACGCAGCAGCGTGCTCGCCTGGCATCACGGCGAGCTGATGCTGGGCTACTGGGAGGGCCATACGCTGCCGGCGCTGGCGCATGCGTTTATTGAAGAAGCCTTTGCTGCTGCACCCGTACAACTCGCTGAACGCCATGCGCTGCTGCACGGACAACGGCCGGGCGAAGATGCCGATCCCGGGCGAATTATCTGTAGCTGCTTCAGCGTGGGTGAAAATGCGATACGTAAGGCGATAGCCGGAGGCTGTGATTCTGCCGCAGCGCTGGGCGTGAAGCTGCGCTGCGGCACGAACTGCGGCTCCTGCGTGCCGGAGCTGAAAGCGCTGTTGGGATAATAGTGCAAGGGCGTCGGTTGGCGGCTTCGCACCGGTACGAATTTGTAGGTCGGGTAAGGCGAAGCCGCCACCCGACAAATCTTTTCAGGATATTCCTGAAATTTCTGTTAAGACTGGTTTTCAGGGCTTATGGCGTTAACATAATAAGTGTTTGTTCATAAACACAGGTTCTGATTGACGACGTTGAAGGCTGTATCGTCCCGCATCCGTTTTTTGCTGTTACTCCCCCTTTTTACGGCTGGAGCCCTTCACGGTGCGCCGAAATCCTTCGTGCAGCAGGCGCAGAATCCGTTTGATAATAACGGCGATAGCCTGCCGGATCTCGGTATGGCGCAACCGACCACCGAAGGCGAAAAGCATCTGGCTGAAATGGCAAAGGCCTTCGGTGAAGCCAGTATGACCGATAACGGCCTGACGGCCGGGCAGCAGGCGCGACAGTTCGCGTTTGGCAAAGTGCGGGATGCCGTCAGCGGGGAAGTCAACGAGCAGATTGAATCCTGGCTTTCACCCTGGGGAAACGCCAACGTCAATGTACTGGTGGATGACGACGGCAACTTTAACGGCAGCAGCGGTAGCTGGTTTATCCCCTGGAACGACAACACCCGTTATCTGAGCTGGAGCCAGCTTGGCCTGACGCAGCAGACAGATGGGCTGGTGAGCAATGTCGGGATCGGGCAGCGCTGGGTTGCCGGAAACTGGCTGCTGGGCTACAACACCTTTTACGACAACCTGCTGGAAGACAACCTGCAACGTGCCGGGCTGGGCGCAGAGGCGTGGGGTGAAAACCTGCGCCTGTCGGCCAATTACTACCAGCCGTTCGCTGGCTGGCAGCCGCGTTCCGACATCCGCGAGCAGCGCATGGCGCGCGGGTACGACGTAACGGCCAAAGCCTGGCTTCCCTGGTTTCATCACCTGAACACCAGCGTCAGCTTTGAACAGTATTTTGGCGATAACGTCGATCTGTTTAACAGCGGTACGGGGTATCACAACCCGGTTGCGGTCAATCTGGGGCTGAACTATACCCCCGTACCGCTGGTCACCCTGACGGCTGCCCATAAGCAGGGGGAGAGCGGCGTTAGCCAGAATAACCTCGGGCTGAAGCTCAACTATCGTTTTGGCGTGCCGCTGGCGAAACAGCTTTCCGCCGGAGAAGTGGCGGCGACGCGCTCGCTGCGGGGCAGCCGCTATGATTCACCTGAGCGCGATAATCTGCCCGTGATGGAATTCCGTCAGCGCAAAACCCTCTCGGTATATCTGGCCACGCCGCCGTGGGATCTTAAGCCAGGCGAAACCGTGATGCTGAAGCTGCAAATTCGCAGCAAGCACGGTATCCGGCAGATCCACTGGCTGGGTGATACCCAGGCGCTCAGCCTGACCTCACCGGCAAACGGCAACAGCAGCGATGGCTGGAGTGTGATCATGCCTGCATGGGATGATTCAGAAGGGGCGAAAAACGCATGGCGGCTAACGGCCGTGGTGGAAGATAAGGATGGGCAGCGTGTCTCCTCCAATGAGATCACGCTTTCCGTGGTGCAACCGCTCGTCGCAATGCCTGCCGACGATCCACGGTGGAAGTTGCTGCCGGATGAGTAAGTTAAAAAATGCGCTCCTGATGCACCCAGACGGCGGCTTCGACGCGGGATTTTAACTTCATTTTTTTCAGCATGTGTTTGACATGCACTTTGACCGTGCTCTCGGTGATGTCCAGACGGCGGGCGATCATTTTGTTCGGCAGCCCCTGGGCAATCAGCTTCAGAATGTCACGCTCGCGCGGGGTCAACTGGCTGACGTCGCGGTCAGACGTGGCGCGGTTCGCACGCAGGCTGGCGGCCAGTACCGGCGTTAACGCTTCACTCAGCACCATCTCGCCTGCGGCAGCCTGTTGCAGCGCCTTGAGCAGATCTTCCGGCTCCATATCTTTCAGCAGATAGCCGTCTGCCCCTCGCTTGAGGGCGGTGACCACGTCTTCTTCATGGTTTGAGACGCTGAAGACCACCACCCGGCCAGAGAGGGATTTCTCCCGCAGCTTGTCGAGGGTTTCCAGGCCATTCATGCCCGGCATGTTGAGATCGAGCAAGATCAAATCAGGATCGAGCGATTCGGCAAGTTCAATACCCTGTTCGCCGTTGCTGGCTTCCCCGACGACGGTGATATCTGGCGCCATGCTGACAAGCTGTTTAACGCCAGTGCGCAGCATCGGATGATCGTCAATCAACAGGATAGATGCCGGTTCCTGATTAGTCATGGTTTTCTCCTTGAGCAGTTATGAGGGGCTTTTCGGGTATAAAGGTGACCACTACTTCGGTGCCACCTGACTCTCCCCGGCGAACCTGGCAATCACCGCGCAGGCTTTGCGCGCGGTCTCGCATGATAATTAAACCATAATGGTTCGTTCGTTCGGCATTTTCCGGCACGCCGCGGCCGTTATCCTGAACCCTGAGCTTCACCTGATTATCCTGGCAGCTGACGGTGACCGTAACGGCCGTCGCCTCGGCATGCTTGAGCACGTTGCTCAGGGCTTCACGGGCAATTTGCAGCAAATGGATCGCCTGGTGAGAGGGGACAAAACGCGGTGGCAGCTGGTAATCCAGCTTCACCGGGAAGCCCAGCCGGGCACTAAACTCCTGACAGCTGGACTCCAGCGCAGGGCGCAGCCCCGGCTCGGTGAGCTGCAAACGGAAGGTGGTCAGCAGCTCGCGAAGCTGAACCCACGAGGTGTTAAGCTCGTTGCGGATCTGGCTGAGCAGCTGTTTGCTGCTCTCGGGCATGCCTTCGTCCTGCATTTGCAGGCAGCTCACCTGCATCTTCATGCAGGAGAGGGACTGGGCGATGGAGTCGTGCAGCTCGCGGGCGATGGTGGCACGCTCCTCCATCACGATCAGCTGCTGCTGTTTCTCCTGGTGGCGGTCGAGCGCCAGCGTGGCCGTGAGCTGCTCAACAAGCGTATCGACCAGCTGCTGCTGGTCGTGGCTCAGGTGACGTCCGGCGGGCAGGGTGGCCAGCAAAATACCGTACTGGGTATGGCTGTCCATCAGCCGCCACTTGAGGGTCGTGCCGCTGGTGGTAAGCGGCGGCAAGCCGCGCGGGCACAGATGACACCCTTTATCGTCGCAGGAGATGTCCGACTGACAGGTAAATTCCTGATGGTTTTCCTCATCTTCAACGTCGTAAACCCGAAGCTCAAGATCGCGGAGCAGAGTCAGGTTTTGCAGGCCGTTCAGTACTGGCGAGAGACGTTCGCAAAGCGGGACCTGCATATGCAGGCGACGGTTCGCCTGCCAGAGGAAAGAGAGGATCTCGTTTTTCTGCTCAAGCCCGGCGGTTTTCTCCTGGACGCGTTGTTCCAGTACCGCGTAGCTTTCTGATAGCTCTGCCGACATGGTGTTGAGCGCCTCGCCGAGCATCGCCATTTCGTTGCGCCCGCTGATGTGCGTGCGCTGGGTAAAATCGCGCTGTGTGACGGCGCGGGCCATCGCCAGGAGCTGTTTCCAGGGGTTAAGCAACCGCGCGCGCAGCCAGATAACCGTGAAAATCAGCAGCAAACCCATAAACAGCGCCATTGCGCGGTGAACCATCACCACACGGTCAATGCGTAACTCTGTGGTGCGATCGAATGAGGAGACAAGATGATCGATGCGTGACACAAACCCGGCGACATCCTGGGCGACCGTTTCCCGGTCTTCCGCCCGCTTTAAGCCGGGCTCCAGCTGGGTATGCCAGTAGCCCTGAAGCGCCTTAAGCTGAGATTGCTGACCGTCACGGATGGCGGCTCTTTCCAGTTCAGGGCTGAATGCGGTACGCTCCATTTCGTCGATAAGCGGTTGGTCAGCCTGCGTCAGCGGCACCGACGCCAGTAGCCGGTAACTCTGCATACGTAGTGAGCCTGCCTCGTTGATGGCATGCGCGTTACCCTGTACACCCTGTACCAGCCAGCCAGAAATAGCCATGCCGGTCACACCGATAGCGGTGGACAGCAGAACAATAAGCGCCAGCTGGTTAACCAGCGTCAGCGGAGATAAACATCTTTTTAACATAGAGTTGCCGGGCTCCTGACGTGACCTGATTGCAGGAATGGCGCTATTCTGGTGCATACCCTGGAGTATACCCATACCAATAAAGGATTACCTCTAAATTGCCAGAGGGGTAACGGTTAGTGGGTGGACGAAGCAGGGATGCCTCAGCACCGTGAAAAACCACACCTTTTTTACGTTTTGCATCTACTCATTAAGAGTGATGGCTTTTTTTTTGCCGCAAAACCTCCCACTTTTCCTTTGATTTATATCAACTTACCGCCGCTCTAAAGCCCTAATGTTTGCAGCATCATTCGAGAATCAGAGGTGTCTATGAGTCACTCTTCCGCTCCCGAAAGGGAAACTGGTGCCGTTATTACAGACTGGCGTCCAGAGGATCCGGCGTTCTGGCAACAGCGCGGCCACCGTGTAGCAAGTCGTAATCTGTGGATTTCCGTTCCATGTCTGTTACTGGCGTTTTGCGTCTGGATGTTGTTCAGTGCGGTTGCGGTTAACCTGCCAAAAGTGGGCTTTACCTTTACCACCGACCAGCTGTTTATGTTGACCGCGTTGCCGTCGCTTTCAGGCGCACTGCTGCGCGTTCCTTATGCGTTTATGGTGCCGGTCTTTGGTGGTCGTCGCTGGACGGCTTTCAGTACCGGGATCATGATCATACCGTGCGTGTGGCTCGGTTTTGCGGTGCAGGATACCTCCACACCGTTTAGCGTGTTCGTGATTATCTCTCTGCTGTGCGGTTTTGCGGGGGCGAACTTTGCGTCCAGTATGGCAAACATCAGCTTCTTCTTCCCGAAAGCGAAGCAGGGTGGCGCGCTGGGCATCAACGGCGGTCTGGGTAACATGGGCGTGAGCGTGATGCAGCTGATTGCCCCGCTGGCGATCTCTGTCTCCATCTTTGCGGCCTTTGGCGGCGGCGGTGTGACGCAGCCCGACGGTTCCGTGCTGTTCCTGCAAAACGCCTCCTGGATTTGGGTACCGTTCCTGGTGGTCTTTACCCTGGCGGCGTGGTTCTTCATGAACGATCTGTCCGCGTCCAAAGCGTCACTGAGCGAGCAGCTGCCGGTTCTGAAGCGTGGCCACCTGTGGGTGATGGCGTTGCTGTATCTGGCGACCTTCGGCTCGTTCATCGGTTTCTCCGCAGGCTTTGCCATGCTGTCTAAAACCCAGTTCCCGGACGTGCAGATCCTTCAGTTTGCCTTCTTCGGTCCGTTTATCGGCGCGCTGGCACGTTCGCTGGGCGGGATGATCTCCGACCGTCTGGGCGGGACGCGCGTTACGCTGGTGAACTTTGTTGTAATGGCCATCTTCTGTGCGCTGCTGTTCCTGACGCTGCCTGCGGGTGGTGAGGGGGGTAACTTCTTTGCCTTCTTCGGCGTCTTCATGGTGCTGTTCCTGACCGCCGGGCTGGGCAGTGCGTCTACTTTCCAGATGATCTCTGTCATCTTCCGCAAGCTGACCATGGACCGCGTGAAAGCGCAGGGTGGGAGCGACGAGCAGGCAATGCGTGAAGCCGCCACCGATACCGCTGCGGCGCTTGGGTTTATCTCTGCGATAGGCGCGATTGGCGGCTTCTTTATTCCAAAAGCGTTCGGTATCTCACTGGATCTGACCGGCTCTCCGGCGGGTGCGATGAAAGTATTCCTCGTCTTCTATATCGCCTGCGTGGTCATCACCTGGCTGGTATATGGCCGTAATACCAAGAAAAACAAGTAAGCTTGATTATCCGTTTGCGCGGCCTGAGTGCCGCGCTTTTTTTAATCGCTGAATAGTTACAACATACTAATGGCGTTACCCGTGCTCACCCGCAGGTCACGCTGTGATCGCCATCGCTTTACAGGTGTTTCTACCCCTTAATACCTAAGATGTTAAATTTTGCCTCGCTTATTGTACGATAAATAAAATATATCTATATAAATCATAAGGTTAAAAAATATTAACAGCTACCGCTTTGGTGGTATTTGATCTAATACCCCCCCTCAGAGTCCCCCTTCGTCTTGATCGTTATCAATTCTCACCATCTTTCATAGCGTTACCTTCGCTGCAAATCAGCAATGTCGATTTAGAGAGCCACAGGCTCCACACAGGAGATACCCGATGAGCAAATTTTTGGACCGGTTTCGCTACTTCAAACAGAAGGGTGAAACTTTTGCCGATGGGCACGGCCAGGTTCTGGATACCAACCGGGACTGGGAAGACGGTTACCGTCAACGCTGGCAGCATGACAAAGTTGTCCGTTCTACCCACGGCGTAAACTGCACTGGCTCATGTAGCTGGAAGATTTTCGTTAAAAACGGTCTGGTGACCTGGGAAATGCAGCAGACCGATTATCCGCGTACCCGTCCGGATATGCCGAACCACGAGCCGCGTGGCTGCCCGCGTGGGGCCAGCTACTCCTGGTATCTCTACAGCGCAAACCGACTGAAATACCCGCTGATGCGTAAACGCCTGATGAAAATGTGGCGTGAAGCGAAAGTGCAGCACAGCGATCCGGTTGATGCCTGGGCCTCCATCATTGAAGATGCCGACAAAGCGAAAAGCTTCAAGCAGGCGCGTGGTCGCGGTGGTTTCGTTCGCTCTTCCTGGAAAGAGGTGAACGAGCTGATTGCGGCTTCCAACGTCTACACCGTGAAAACTTTCGGTCCTGACCGTGTGGCAGGCTTCTCGCCAATCCCGGCGATGTCGATGGTCTCTTATGCCTCCGGCGCGCGCTACCTGTCACTCATCGGCGGAACCTGCCTGAGCTTCTACGACTGGTACTGCGACCTGCCGCCAGCGTCGCCACAGACCTGGGGCGAGCAGACCGACGTGCCGGAGTCCGCTGACTGGTACAACTCCAGCTACATCATCGCCTGGGGCTCTAACGTTCCGCAGACCCGTACCCCGGATGCGCACTTCTTTACCGAAGTACGTTACAAAGGGACCAAAACCGTTGCCGTGACCCCGGACTACGCCGAAATCGCCAAGCTGTGCGACCTGTGGCTGGCGCCGAAACAGGGTACCGATGCCGCCATGGCGCTGGCGATGGGCCACGTCATGCTGCGCGAATTCCACCTCGACAAGCCAAGCCAGTATTTCACCGATTACGTGCGTCGCTACACCGACATGCCAATGCTGGTGATGCTCGAAGAGCGTGACGGCTATTACGCCGCAGGCCGTATGCTGCGTGCCGCAGATCTGGTGGACGCGCTTGGTCAGGAAAACAACCCGGAGTGGAAAACGGTCGCCTGCAACAGCAACGGCGAGCTGGTGGCGCCAAACGGCTCTATCGGCTTCCGCTGGGGCGAAAAAGGCAAATGGAACCTGGAACAGCGTAACGGCACCACGGGTGAAGAGACAGAACTTCGCCTTAGCATGCTGGGCAGCCAGGACGAAATCGCCGATGTCGGCTTCCCGTACTTTGGTGGTGAAGGTTCCGAGCACTTCAACAAGGTTGAGCTGCAAAACGTTCTGATGCACAAACTGCCGGTTAAGCGCCTGCAACTGGCGGACGGTTCTACTGCTCTGGTCACTACCGTCTACGATCTGACCATGGCGAACTACGGCCTGGAGCGCGGCCTGAACGACGAAAACTGCGCGACCAGCTATGATGACGTGAAGGCTTATACCCCGGCCTGGGCGGAGCAGATCACCGGCGTGCCACGCGCGCAGATCACCCGTATCGCGCGTGAATTTGCGGAAAACGCCGACAAAACCCACGGTCGCTCCATGATCATCGTCGGTGCCGGTCTGAACCACTGGTATCACCTCGATATGAACTATCGCGGCCTGATCAACATGCTGATCTTCTGCGGCTGCGTCGGGCAGAGCGGCGGCGGCTGGGCGCACTACGTGGGCCAGGAAAAACTGCGTCCGCAGACCGGCTGGCAGCCGCTGGCGTTTGCCCTTGACTGGCAGCGTCCGGCCCGTCACATGAACAGCACCTCCTACTTCTATAACCACTCCAGCCAGTGGCGCTACGAGACGGTTACCGCCCAGGAACTGCTGTCGCCGATGGCGGATAAATCCCGCTACAGCGGCCACCTGATTGACTTCAACGTGCGCGCTGAGCGTATGGGCTGGCTGCCGTCTGCGCCGCAGCTGGGCACGAACCCGCTGCGCATTGCGGAAGCGGCGAAGAAAGCGGGCATGTCACCGGTTGACTACACCGTTAAATCCCTCAAAGACGGCTCAATCCGCTTCGCGGCAGAACAGCCGGAGAACGGTAAAAACCATCCGCGTAACCTGTTCATCTGGCGCTCTAACCTGCTGGGTTCGTCCGGTAAAGGCCATGAATACATGCTGAAATACCTGCTCGGTACCGAAAACGGTATTCAGGGTAAAGATCTCGGCAAGCAGGGCGGCGTGAAGCCAGAAGAAGTTGAATGGAAAGACAACGGTCTGGACGGCAAGCTGGATCTGGTGGTAACGCTGGACTTCCGTCTGTCCAGTACCTGCCTGTACTCCGATATCGTGCTGCCTACCGCCACCTGGTACGAAAAAGACGACATGAATACGTCGGATATGCATCCGTTTATTCATCCGCTGTCTGCGGCCGTTGACCCGGCATGGGAATCAAAAAGCGACTGGGAAATCTACAAAGACATCGCGAAGAAATTCTCCGAAGTCTGTGTAGGGCACCTGGGCAAAGAGACCGACGTGGTGACGCTGCCAATCCAGCACGACTCCGCTGCCGAACTGGCGCAACCGCTGGACGTGAAGGACTGGAAAAAAGGCGAGTGCGACCTGATCCCAGGCGTAACCGCGCCGCACATTATTCCGGTTGAACGTGATTACCCGGCAACGTACGAGCGCTTTACCTCTATCGGCCCGCTGATGGAAAAAATCGGTAACGGCGGGAAAGGGATCGCCTGGAACACCCAGAGTGAAATGGACCTGCTGCGCAAGCTCAATTACACCAAAGCGGACGGCCCGGCGAAAGGCCAGCCGATGCTGAACACGGCGATTGATGCGGCGGAAATGATCCTGACCCTGGCCCCGGAAACCAACGGCCACGTGGCGGTGAAAGCCTGGGCGGCCCTGAGCGAGTTTACCGGTCGTGACCATACGCACCTGGCGAAGAATAAAGAGGAAGAGAAAATCCGCTTCCGCGATATTCAGGCCCAGCCGCGCAAGATTATCTCCAGCCCGACCTGGTCTGGCCTCGAAGATGAACATGTGTCCTATAACGCCGGATACACCAACGTTCACGAGTTGATCCCATGGCGCACGCTGTCTGGCCGTCAGTCTCTGTATCAGGATCACCAGTGGATGCGTGACTTCGGTGAAAGCCTGCTGGTTTACCGTCCGCCAATCGACACCCGCTCCGTGAAAGCGGTGATGGGTGCGAAATCGAACGGTAACCCTGAGAAGGCGCTGAACTTCCTGACGCCGCACCAGAAGTGGGGTATCCACTCCACCTATAGCGACAACCTGCTGATGCTGACCCTGTCGCGCGGGGGGCCAATCGTCTGGATGAGCGAAGCGGACGCCAAAGATCTGGGTATCGAAGATAACGACTGGATTGAAGTGTTCAACAGCAACGGTGCCCTGACGGCACGTGCGGTGGTGAGCCAGCGCGTACCGGCCGGGATGACCATGATGTACCACGCGCAGGAACGTATCGTTAACCTGCCGGGGTCTGAGATCACCGAACAGCGCGGCGGTATTCACAACTCCGTGACCCGTATTACGCCGAAGCCGACCCACATGATCGGTGGTTATGCCCAGCTGGCCTACGGCTTTAACTACTACGGCACCGTAGGATCGAACCGCGATGAGTTCGTGGTGGTACGTAAGATGAAGAATATTAACTGGTTAGATGGCGAAGGTAATGACCAGGTACAGGAGAGCGTAAAATGAAAATTCGTTCACAAGTCGGCATGGTGCTGAATCTGGATAAATGCATCGGCTGTCATACCTGCTCAGTCACCTGTAAAAACGTCTGGACCAGCCGTGAAGGTATGGAGTACGCCTGGTTCAACAACGTGGAAAGTAAGCCGGGCACCGGCTTCCCGACCGACTGGGAAAACCAGGAGAAATGGAAGGGGGGCTGGATCCGTAAAATCAACGGCAAACTGCAACCACGCATGGGTAACCGTGCCATGCTGCTGGGTAAAATCTTCGCTAACCCGCATCTGCCGGGCATCGATGATTACTACGAGCCGTTTGATTACGACTATCAGAACCTGCACAACGCGCCGGAAAGCAAACACCAGCCGATCGCCCGTCCTCGCTCGCTGATCACCGGCCAGCGCATGGACAAAATTACCAGCGGTCCAAACTGGGAAGAGATTCTGGGCGGCGAGTTCGAAAAACGCGCCAAAGACCAGAACTTCGAGAACATGCAGAAGGCGATGTACGGCCAGTTCGAAAACACCTTCATGATGTACCTGCCGCGCCTGTGCGAACACTGCCTTAACCCGGCGTGCGTGGCGACCTGCCCAAGCGGCGCCATCTACAAGCGTGAAGAAGATGGCATTGTGCTGATCGACCAGGACAAGTGCCGCGGCTGGCGTATGTGCATCACCGGCTGCCCGTACAAAAAAATCTACTTCAACTGGAAGAGCGGTAAGTCTGAGAAGTGCATCTTCTGCTACCCGCGTATCGAAGCCGGTATGCCGACCGTCTGCTCAGAGAGCTGCGTAGGTCGTATCCGCTACCTCGGCGTGCTGCTGTACGACGCGGACGCGATTGAAAATGCCGCAAGCACCGAGAACGAGAAAGATCTGTATCAGCGTCAACTAGACGTCTTCCTCGATCCAAACGATCCGAAGGTTATTGAGCAGGCGCTGAAAGACGGTATTCCGCAGAGCGTGATTGACGCCGCACAGCAGTCTCCGGTGTACAAAATGGCGATGGACTGGAAGCTGGCCCTGCCGCTGCACCCGGAATACCGCACGCTGCCGATGGTCTGGTACGTGCCGCCGCTGTCTCCGATTCAGTCTGCGGCGGATGCGGGTGAACTGGGCAGCAACGGCATTCTGCCGGACGTGGAAAGCCTGCGTATCCCGGTTCAGTATCTGGCCAACCTGCTCACCGCCGGGGATACCCAGCCGGTACTGCTGGCGCTGAAACGTATGCTGGCGATGCGTCACTTCAAACGTGCGGAAACCGTTGACGGCGTGAACGATACCCGCGCGCTGGAAGAGGTTGGTCTGACCGAAGCGCAGGCGCAGGAGATGTACCGCTATCTGGCAATCGCTAACTACGAAGATCGTTTCGTGGTGCCGAGCAGCCACCGTGAACTGGCTCGCGAGGCCTTCCCGGAGAAAAGTGGGTGTGGCTTTACCTTTGGCGACGGTTGCCACGGGTCAGACAGCAAATTCAACCTGTTCAACAGCCGCCGCATCGACGCGATGGATGTGACCAGCAAAACGGAGCCGCACCAATGATTGAACTCGTCATTGTTTCGCGTCTGCTCGAGTACCCTGATGCTGCGCTTGTGCAGCATCAACAGGAACTCTTTGATGCACTCGCGTCATCTGAAAACCTGGATAAAGAGGATGCCCAGAAGCTGGGCGTTTTCCTCCGCGATCTGCTGGCGCGCGATCTTCTTGATGCGCAGGCGGACTACAGCCAGCTGTTTGACCGGGGTCGTGCCACGTCTCTGCTGTTGTTCGAACACGTTCACGGTGAATCCCGCGACCGTGGTCAGGCGATGGTGGATCTGATGGCCCAGTACGAGCAGCACGGTTTGCAACTCGACAGCCGCGAGCTGCCGGATCACCTGCCGCTGTATCTGGAATATCTGGCGCAGTTGCCGAAAGAGGAAGCGCTGGGCGGGTTGCAGGACATTGCTCCCATTCTGGCGTTGCTCGGCGCGCGTCTCCAGCAACGTGAGAGCAGCTATGCAGTCCTGTTTGATCTGCTGGTGAAACTGGCTAACGCCTCGGTTGACAGTCAAAAAGTGGCAGAAAAAATCGCGGATGAAGCCCGGGACGATACCCCACAAGCACTGGATGCCGTCTGGGAAGAAGAGCAGGTGAAATTCTTTGCTGACCAGAGCTGTGGCGAATCTGAAATCTCCGCGCATCAGCGTCGTTTTGCCGGAGCGGTGGCTCCGCAATATTTGAATATCTCTAACGGAGGACAGCACTAATGCACTTCCTGAATATGTTCTTCTTTGACATTTACCCGTATATCGCGGGCACCGTGTTCCTGGTGGGAAGCTGGCTGCGTTATGACTATGGCCAGTACACCTGGCGTGCTGCCTCCAGCCAGATGCTGGATCGTAAAGGGATGAACCTGGCGTCAAACCTGTTCCACATCGGGATTTTGGGGATTTTCGCCGGTCACTTCCTGGGGATGCTGACCCCGCACTGGATGTACGAAGCGTGGCTGCCGATTGACGTGAAGCAGAAGATGGCGATGCTCGCCGGTGGCGCCTGCGGCGTGATGACCCTGGTGGGTGGTCTGTTGCTGCTGAAACGCCGTCTGTTCAGCCCACGCGTGCGGGCTACCACGACCGGAGCGGACATCCTTATCCTCTCCCTGCTGATGGTGCAGTGTGCGCTGGGTCTGCTGACCATTCCATTCTCTGCGCAGCATATGGACGGCAGCGAGATGATGAAGCTGGTGGGATGGGCGCAGTCTGTCGTGACCTTCCGCGGGGGCGCCTCTGAGCATCTGGACGGCGTGGCGTTCATCTTCCGCGTTCACCTGGTGTTGGGTATGACCCTGTTTGTGCTGTTCCCGTTCTCTCGCCTGGTGCACATCTGGAGTGCGCCGGTGGAGTACCTGACGCGCAAATATCAGGTTGTGCGTGCCCGTCGCTGATTCGCTGTATTAATACAACCCCGCATATGCGGGGTTTTTTTTGTCCCCGATCCAGGGTTTCGTGCGGATGCCGGGTGGCGGCTGCGCCTTACCCGGCCACTATGCTCGAATCGAACCTTAGTCGAAGCTTCTTATCCGTCCCCGCATGGGAGAACCATGGGGCATTGTGCTTTTGGATAGTGCTAAAGAATCTGGAAGTGATGGTGGTGGGGGAAGGATTCGAACCTTCGAAGTCGATGACGGCAGATTTACAGTCTGCTCCCTTTGGCCGCTCGGGAACCCCACCAGGGGTAATTCATATTTTGAGGTAAAGCTGGAGATGGTGGTGGGGGAAGGATTCGAACCTTCGAAGTCGATGACGGCAGATTTACAGTCTGCTCCCTTTGGCCGCTCGGGAACCCCACCACGGGGTAATGCTTTTAACTGGCCTGCTTCCTGTTGGAAGCGGGGCGCATCATATCAAATGAGACGCCCCTGTAAAGCATTCCTTTAGGAAAATGAAGCTGTTTGCCTGCTTTTTATCCGCAAAGGCGTAAAGCTAATCAATTCATTTTCCGAGGGATTAAAGAATAATCGTTCTGTTGCCGTACACAAAGACGCGCTGGGCAAGTACCTGATACAGCGCACGGCTTAGTACGTTCTTCTCAACGTCACGGCCAGCACGCATCATATCTTCTGCCGTGTAGGTGTGATCCACGTGAATCACGTCCTGCATGATGATTGGGCCTTCATCCAGATTATCATTCACGTAGTGCGCGGTTGCGCCAATGATCTTCACCCCACGCTCGTATGCCTGGTGATACGGACGCGCGCCAATAAAGGCTGGCAGGAAGGAGTGGTGGATGTTGATAATCTTGTTCGGGAAGCGCGCCACGAAGGATGGCGTCAGCACGCGCATATATTTCGCCAGCACCACGTAGTCCGGGTTATGCGCTTCAATCGCAGCAGCCATCAGGTTGTCGTGCTCTTCACGGGTATGGCCTTCGTGACTGACCAGCTCAAACGGAATGTCGAAACGTTCTACCAGTGTACGCAGCGTCTCGTGGTTGCCAATGACGGCGGCAATTTCGACGTCCAGGCCACCGTAGTTGGCTTTCATCAGCAGATCGCCCAGGCAGTGCGCCTCTTTGGTGACCAGAATGACAATACGGCGACGGCCCGCCGGGTTCAGCTCGCGCACCGAGCCTTCCGGCAGGGCGCTGTCCAGATCGGCAAGCAAGGTTGTGTCGTTGAAAATGCCTTCCAGTTCGGTACGCATAAAGAAGCGACCGGTACGGTGGTCAACGAACTCGTTGTTCTGCACGATATTCAGTTCATGCTTGTAGCAAATGTTGGTAATTCGTGCGATCAGCCCTTTTTGATCGGGACAGATAGTGCGCAGAACTTTACGTTGTAATGATTGCATCGCCGGGAAATCCTGTTTATGTATTTGCGAAGTCTGAGTTGTCAGGCATTACTGCCGCAACACTTTTTAAATTTTTTTCCTGAACCACAGGGGCAGGGATCGTTACGACCGAATTGCGGACGTGTGCCGTCAATATAATACCATTGCCCGCTGTCCTTTAAGAACCGTGAGCGTTCAATGATGGCGCCGGGTTTGTTTTGTTCGCTAAAGCGGGCGACAAAACTGACATAGCCCTCGTTGGCATCGCGGCCGGGAGCGGCTTCAAAGACGGTGAGGCCCAGCCAGACGGTGTTGGCAAATCCGGCTTCAATCTCTTGGCGAAAATCGGCAGCATGGCAGGACGGATGCCAGGTTTTAATCAGGTAGTCTGCGTTTTTGATCACAAAAGCAGTATACCGCGAGCGCATAAGGTGTGACGGCTCTGGTGCAACCTGCTCGCCAGAAAGATATCGCTGGCAACATAGGCTATACTCCAGAGCGCTACCACAGGGGCAGAGTTGAGACACGATTCTCTTCCTGGAACAAAAAATAAGGCGTTAAACGCTTAAGGTAGCAATATGTTAACTGAGCAGGTGCGTTGACGCTATGTCGGGAATCCAGGGGAAGTAAAACAGGGCTAATGAGAAAGGTAAAAATTGGACTGGCGTTGGGCTCAGGTGCAGCCCGGGGTTGGTCACATATTGGCGTTATCAATACCTTAAACCAGATGGGGATTGACGTTGATATTGTCGCAGGATGTTCTATCGGGTCGCTGGTCGGATCCGCGTACGCCTGCGGTAAGCTCCCGGAGCTTGAAAGCTGGGTGCGCTCCTTCAGTTACTGGGATGTGCTGCGCCTGATGGATCTCTCCTGGCAGCGTGGCGGCCTGTTGCGCGGCGAACGCGTTTTCAATCAGTTTCGCAAGATAATGCCCCTCGCTGACTTCAGCCACTGCCAAATGCCTTTCGGGGCCGTTGCAACCAACCTCAGTACGGGCAGGGAGTTATGGCTCACCGAAGGGGATATTCATCTCGCCGTTCGTGCATCCTGTAGTATGCCTGGATTAATGGCGCCTGTGCCTCACAATGGCTACTGGCTCGTTGACGGTGGCGTAGTGAATCCTGTCCCTGTCTCTCTGACGCGCGCCATGGGGGCGGATATCGTCATTGCCGTGGATTTACAGCACGACGCTCACCTTATGCAGCAGGATTTGATGCCGGTTAATCTTCAGAGCGATGACACGGAAGAGGAGAAACTTGCCTGGCATGCTCGATTACGCGGCAGAATAGGGCGCCTGGCTGCCCGTCGCGCGGTGACCGCACCGAACGCCATTGAAATCATGACGACCTCTATTCAAATTCTTGAGAATCGCCTGAAGCGAAACCGTATGGCTGGCGATCCTCCGGATATTCTTATTCAACCCTATTGTCCACAAATCTCTACCCTTGATTTCCACCGGGCTGAGGCCGCCATAGCAGCGGGCTCGTTAGCCGTCGAAAAGAAAATAGATGAACTGTTGCCTTTTGTGCGTACAGCACGTTGAGCACTTTTTTGATTACTTCAGCAAAATCTGACAGGCGATAGTACCAATAGCATGCCACTATTGAGTAACTGTCAGCCAGGGGAGGAACCATGACACAGCCATTGGCCGGAAAACATATTTTGATAGTAGAAGACGAGCCCGTTTTCCGATCGCTACTGGATTCGTGGTTATCCTCACTGGGTGCAACCACGTCCCTTGCCGAAGATGGCGTCGAGGCACTGGAAAAAATGGCCAGCATGGCGCCGGATCTGATGATCTGCGATCTTGAGATGCCGCGCATGGACGGATTAATGCTGGTAGAAAACCTGCGTAATGAAGGTTATCAGACACCGATACTGGTGATCTCGGCCACCGAAAATATGGCGGATATTGCTAAGGCGTTGCGTTTAGGTGTGCAGGATATTCTGCTCAAACCGGTTAAAGATTTGAACCGTCTGCGTGAAACGGTGTTGGCCTGCCTGTATCCCAATATGTTTAATTCCCGGGTGGAAGAAGAAGAACGTCTTTTCCAGGACTGGGATGCTTTAGTCAGTAATCCTCTCGCGGCCGCGAAGCTGCTTCAGGAACTTCAGCCGCCGGTGCAGCAAAATATCTCTCATTGCAGAGTAAATTATCGCCAGCTGGTAGCGGCTGACCAGCCTGGACTGGTGCTGGATATTGCGCCGCTCTCGGATTCCGACCTCGCTTTTTATTGCCTGGATGTTACCCGAGCGGGAGATAACGGCGTTCTGGCGGCCTTATTACTCCGGGCGCTGTTTAATGGATTGCTACAGGAACAATTATCCCATCAGGGGCAACGACTTCCTGAGCTAGGCAGTTTACTAAAACAGGTCAACCAACTTTTTCGCCAGGCCAATTTACCGGGGCAGTTCCCGCTTCTGGTTGGCTATTATCACAGCGGGTTGAATAACCTTATTCTGGTGTCTGCGGGATTAAATGCCACACTGAATACTGGCGAACACCATATTCAGGTGAGTAACGGCGTGCCGTTGGGTACGCTGGGAAATACTTACCTTAATCAAATTAGCCATCGCTGCACCTCCTGGCAGTGCCAAATTTGGGGTGCCGGAGGGCGGTTACGCTTAATGTTGTCCACGGAGTAAGCAGTCAGATTTTATTTTTCAGATTGCTTTACCTGTGTTTTTGCTGGCAGTGCTACTATCGCTGCAAGTTTCATGCGTATTTGTCTTAATTGATCGGCAACGCGTTCTTTTCAGACCCGTATTAGTGGCTGAGACTGTATACTCAACGCGTTATTCAATGCATAAAAGTTCAAAACTTGAACAGTTCAGGAGAATTTCAATGGCTGCCCTTAATTCGAAAGTCAGAAAGGCCGTTATCCCGGTGGCGGGATTGGGTACCAGGATGTTGCCAGCGACGAAGGCAATCCCAAAAGAGATGCTGCCTCTGGTTGATAAGCCATTAATCCAGTATGTCGTGAATGAATGTATTGCAGCAGGTATCACCGAAATTGTGCTGGTGACGCATTCATCTAAAAACTCTATCGAAAACCATTTCGATACCAGTTTCGAACTCGAAGCAATGCTGGAAAAACGCGTTAAGCGCCAGCTGCTGGAGGAAGTGCAGTCTATTTGTCCTCCACACGTTACCATTATGCAGGTTCGTCAGGGCCTGGCGAAGGGCCTGGGGCATGCAGTATTGTGCGCACATCCTGTAGTGGGTGATGAGCCGGTCGCGGTTATTCTGCCTGATGTGATCCTTGATGAGTACGAGTCCGATCTTTCCCAGGAAAACCTGGCGGAAATGATTAAACGCTTCGACGAAACCGGCAGCAGCCAGATTATGGTTGAGCCAGTCGACGACGTGACCGCTTACGGCGTGGTTGACTGCAAAGGCGTTGACCTGCAACCTGGCGAAAGCGTACCGATGGTTGGCGTTGTTGAAAAACCTAAAGCGGACGTCGCGCCGTCTAACCTTGCTGTTGTTGGTCGTTACGTACTGAGCGCTGAAATTTGGGCGCTGCTGGCGAAAACGCCTCCGGGTGCGGGCGATGAAATCCAGCTGACGGATGCTATCGATATGCTGATCGAGAAAGAGACCGTGGAAGCCTACCATATGAAAGGTAAGAGCCATGACTGCGGGAATAAGCTCGGTTATATGCAGGCATTCGTCGAATATGGTATTCGCCATAACAGCCTGGGTGAAGAATTTAAAGCCTGGCTCAAAGGTAGCGTGGGTATTAAGTAATAAACTCACCAGCCTGTGAACAAGACCGGTGTGGCGTCGCCCACCGGTTTTTTTATGCCTGTCACTCTGTAAATGACGGGGGATTGTCAAGGACGTTAAATACGGAGCCTCACAATATGACAGAATGTAAGGAGATGTTCGGGCGGATATTACAGGCATAAAAAATCCCGCATTAAGCGGGATTTTTCAGAATCTTTCCAGATTAATCCTTGATCAGGAAGTCATCCAGTTGTTTACCTTGTTCGTCCATTGCTTTCTTGATTACAGCAGGAGTACGGCCCTGGCCAGTCCAGGTTTTCTCTTCGCCGTTCTCATCGATGTAGCTATATTTAGCAGGACGTGCCGCGCGTTTTGCTTTGGTACCGGTTTTAGCCGCAGCCATGCTGTTCAGCAATTCGTTTGGATCGATACCATCGGCAATCAGCATTTCGCGATACTGTTGCAGTTTACGTGTACGTTCTTCGATTTCAGCCGCAGCTGCGCTTTCTTCTTCACGACGTTCGTTAACTACAACTTCTAATTTTTCGAGCATTTCTTCAAGCGTCTCAAGGGTACATTCTCTTGCCTGCGCACGAAGAGTACGGATGTTGTTCAGAATTTTAAGTGCTTCGCTCATTGTAGTAATCTCAAACTTATAATGGGGGTGGGTTTGTTGTCCTAATAATAGAGCCTTAATTTCACTTGTGCAATAGGTGGGAATGTAAGGAATTCAAAAAATACAAAATAAACGACGCTATTATTAATTACGCTAACTTAAATTTCATTGTTTGTTGGGGCTGCGAGATATCGTTTCAAACGGCAAAAGCGCGTCATTTGCATGTTTGTTTTGTGACTTTTACCTCAGGAATTATAGTTGCGGTTGATAAATATCAGCCTTTTGTATTACCCCGTGTAAACGCAGCGAAGCCAGGAATAGTTAATAAATAGTGAATTTTAATGAACGAAGAAGACACTATAAAAAGAAGTGTTATCTCTGGTTGCGGTCTCACCTTATTGTCAGTGTTTAATGCCTTTACTGCCTGTTTTAACGCATTATTTTGCGCTACTCGCGAAGGATTTACCGGTGCATGGCAGGTTGGAGTGTGCTGCTCGCCGCAGCTGACGGTACAAAATATGGTACAATGATCCATCGGGAATATTTCACATTGATTAGGGTTCTTCGGCCAATGGCACAACTTTATTTCTACTATTCGGCAATGAATGCAGGGAAATCGACGGCGTTACTGCAATCCTCATACAATTATCAGGAGCGGGGGATGCGTACCGTTGTTTATACCGCCGAAATCGACGATCGCTTTGGGGCAGGGAAGGTAAGCTCAAGAATAGGGCTTTCATCGCCTGCAAGGCTGTTTAACCCTCAAACGGACCTGCTGGAGGACATTCGTGTCGAGCATGCCTCTAAGCCTGTCCATTGCGTGCTGGTAGATGAAAGCCAGTTCCTGACCCGTGAGCAGGTCCATGCGCTTTCAGAGGTCGTTGATGAGCTGGATATTCCCGTTCTTTGCTATGGATTACGTACCGATTTTCGTGGGGAGTTATTTGCCGGCAGCCAGTATCTGCTCGCCTGGTCGGATAAGCTGGTTGAGCTGAAAACAATCTGCTTTTGTGGCCGCAAGGCAAGTATGGTTCTTCGCCTGGACCAGTCGGGTAAACCCTATGCTGATGGCGAGCAGGTGGTGATAGGAGGCAATGAACGTTATGTCTCGGTCTGCCGCAAGCATTATAAAGAGGCGCTGGCTGTAGGCTCGCTGACGGCGTTACAGGGCGACAATCGAAAATAACAAGAATGTTTTACCGATCCTCAGATATAAAAAAACCCGCTGCTGGCGGGTTTTTTATCACACTGTCAACTAAGCGTTTTTCTTCGCTTTCTTGTCAGCCTTTACAACTGCGGGGATTTCAACTTTTACGGCTGCGACATCGCTTTCAGTGAAGTTACGACCGTAATAAGTATCCAGCAGGATCTGTTTCAGTTCGGAAATCAGTGGGTAGCGCGGGTTAGCACCAGTACACTGGTCATCGAATGCATCTTCAGACAGCTTATCTACGTGAGCGAGGAAGTCAGCTTCCTGAACGCCTGCTTCGCGGATAGATTTAGGAATACCCAGTTCCGCCTTCAGACTTTCCAGCCATGCCAGCAGTTTTTCGATCTTCGCGGCAGTACGGTCGCCCGGTGCGCTCAGACCCAGGTGATCGGCGATTTCAGCATAACGACGGCGCGCCTGTGGACGGTCGTACTGGCTGAATGCAGTTTGCTTGGTTGGGTTGTCGTTGGCGTTATAGCGGATAACGTTGCTGATCAACAGGGCGTTCGCCAGACCGTGAGGAATGTGGAACTGTGAACCCAGCTTGTGCGCCATAGAGTGACAGACACCCAGGAAGGCGTTAGCAAACGCGATGCCCGCGATTGTTGCCGCACTGTGTACACGTTCACGCGCAACAGGGTTTTTCGAACCTTCGTTGTAAGAAGCTGGCAGGTTTTCTTTCAGAAGTTTCAGCGCCTGCAAAGCCTGACCGTCAGAGAACTCAGAAGCCAGTACGGAAACGTAAGCTTCCAGAGCGTGAGTTACCGCATCCAGACCACCGAACGCACACAGTGATTTCGGCATTTCCATGACCAGGTTGGCGTCAACGATAGCCATATCTGGCGTCAGTGCGTAGTCAGCCAGCGGGTATTTCTGACCGGTTGCGTCATCAGTCACAACGGCAAATGGAGTCACTTCTGAACCAGTACCGGAAGTAGTGGTGACGGCGATCATTTTCGCTTTCACGCCCATTTTCGGGAACTTGTAGATACGTTTACGGATATCCATAAAGCGCAGCGCCAGTTCTTCGAAGTGAGTTTCCGGATGCTCGTACATCACCCACATAATTTTCGCGGCGTCCATTGGGGAACCGCCACCCAGTGCGATGATCACATCAGGTTTGAAGGAGTTCGCCAGTTCAGCACCTTTACGGACAACGCTCAGGGTTGGGTCAGCTTCAACTTCAAAGAAGACTTCAGTTTCGACGCCAGCCGCTTTCAGAACAGAGGTGATCTGGTCTGCATAGCCATTGTTGAACAGGAAACGGTCAGTCACGATGAGCGCACGTTTGTGGCCATCAGTAATCACTTCATCCAGCGCGATTGGCAGAGAGCCGCGGCGGAAGTAGATAGATTTCGGAAGTTTGTGCCACAACATGTTTTCAGCTCGCTTAGCAACGGTTTTCTTGTTGATCAGGTGTTTTGGACCAACGTTTTCAGAGATGGAGTTACCACCCCAGGAACCACAACCCAGAGTCAGGGAAGGTGCGAGTTTGAAGTTGTACAGATCACCGATACCACCCTGAGAAGCAGGGGTGTTGATCAGGATACGTGCCGTCTTCATCTTCTGACCGAAGTAAGCAACACGCTCAGGCTGGTTATCCTGATCGGTGTACAGGCAAGAGGTGTGGCCGATACCGCCCATTGCCACCAGTTTCTCTGCTTTTTCTACCGCGTCATCAAAATCTTTCGCACGGTACATTGCCAGCGTTGGGGAGAGTTTCTCGTGAGCAAACGGCTCACTTTCATCAACGACTTTCACTTCACCAATCAGAATTTTGGTGGTAGCAGGGACGCTAAAGCCAGCGAGTTCAGCAATTTTATACGCTGGCTGACCTACGATAGCTGCGTTCAGCGCGCCATTTTTCAGGATCACGTCCTGAACGGCTTTCAGTTCTTTACCTTGCAACAGGTAGCCGCCGTGGCTGGCGAAACGTTCACGAACGGCGTCGTATACCGAATCAACCACGACAACAGACTGTTCAGATGCGCAGATAACGCCGTTATCGAAGGTTTTAGACATCAGCACAGAAGCAACTGCACGCTTGATATCTGCCGTTTCGTCGATCACAACAGGAGTATTACCTGCGCCTACGCCGATGGCTGGTTTACCGGAGCTGTATGCTGCTTTAACCATACCAGGACCACCGGTCGCCAGAATCAGGTTAATGTCCGGGTGATGCATCAGAGCGTTGGACAGTTCAACAGAAGGTTGGTCGATCCAGCCGATCAGATCTTTTGGCGCACCCGCAGCAATGGCTGCCTGAAGCACGATATCTGCTGCTTTGTTGGTGGCGTCCTTCGCACGTGGATGCGGAGAGAAAATGATTGCGTTACGAGTCTTCAGACTGATGAGAGATTTGAAGATGGCGGTAGAGGTTGGGTTAGTGGTTGGAACGATACCGCAAATGATGCCGATCGGTTCTGCGATGGTGATGGTGCCGAAAGTATCGTCTTCTGACAGCACACCGCAGGTTTTCTCATCTTTATAGGCGTTGTAGATATACTCTGAAGCAAAGTGGTTTTTGATCACTTTATCTTCAACGATACCCATGCCGGATTCGGCAACGGCCATTTTAGCGAGAGGGATTCGAGCATCAGCAGCAGCCAGAGCGGCCGCGCGGAAGATTTTATCAACCTGTTCTTGGGTGAAATTGGCATATTCACGCTGGGCTTTTTTTACGCGCTCGACGAGGGCGTTCAGTTCAGCGATATTGGTAACAGCCATAATGCTCTCCTGATAATGTTTAAACTCTTTTAGTAAACCAGCGCTCGATACGTCTGACAGTATAGTCAGAGCCGATCCCACTTGCGTAACACACAGTAAAACAAAGGATTACTCACTGCTCCAGCTCACTAATTTACTAAAAGAGCCTTACCTTAGCATCATACCTTTTTGATAGGTGATCTCCCTGGCGGCGTAACCAAGATTACTCACTTCTGAGTACGAAAATTATGATCAAGATCAATTTTGTCCTAAGCTGATACCTTTCAGCAGGGTTATTTTGTACTAATTATTCTACTGTTAAATAATTAAGTAACTATTGGAAGCGGCAATATCATTGATTACACAAATGTTTAACATCATGAATTGATAACGTTTAAGAACAGATTTCTGGTGAAGTGTGCGGCTAAAAAGCGTATCTTCAGCGCGGATTTATCATGACACGCAGTTTCTCCCTGGACATGCTCAATTGCGGAGCTTAATGTGATTCAAACGCTCTTTGATTTCCCTACATATTTCAAGTTTTTTATCGGCTTGTTTGCTCTGGTTAACCCGGTAGGGATCATCCCTGTCTTCATCAGTATGACCAGCTATCAGACGGCTGCGGCACGAAATAAAACCAACCTGACGGCAAACCTGTCGGTGGCGATCATCCTACTTACGTCTCTTTATCTCGGGGACGCCATTCTTCAGGTCTTCGGCATCTCGATTGATTCGTTCCGTATAGCAGGCGGGATCCTGGTGGTGACGATTGCCATGTCGATGATCAGCGGCAAGCTGGGGGAGGATAAACAGAACAAACAGGAAAAATCAGAGACAGCTATCCGCGAGAGCATTGGGGTTGTGCCACTGGCACTGCCGCTGATGGCGGGCCCGGGGGCGATCAGTTCCACCATTGTCTGGGGAACGCGCTACCACAGCCTGATGCACCTGATTGGCTTTTCCGTCGCCATTGCGCTGTTCGCGCTGTGCTGCTGGGGCGTATTTCGTATGGCGCCATGGCTGGTTCGCTTGCTGGGACAAACGGGCATCAACGTGATTACCCGTATCATGGGTCTGTTGTTAATGGCGTTGGGCATCGAATTTATCGTTACCGGTATAAAAAGTATTTTCCCCGGGTTAGTACACTGACTTTCATTTGAAAGAGCGGAGCCAGCGGCTCCGTTTTTTTTACGTGATTATCTGCAAATCATATAAATAAAGTTGAAATAGGCGCCAGTCATAATAAGTTCTACTAATAACCCTCTTTTGTTGTTTTTCAAGAGGTTGTTTATTTTCATTTCCCCTTGCCGCGCATAAATCCCTCAAACCCTCTGTTATTTTACTCACATGATACTCTGGGGCTTGCTGACAGATAACCGAAATGATATTAGTAATTTCGATGCTGACTCAGACGAATGTGCTAAATAATAATCAATTGTTAAATTATCGTGAAAAGTCGTTCAACTAAGCCATGTCGTCGCGTTTGGAGCAACAAAATTTCTTATCTGTATGAATTATATCTCTTTTAGTTGATTTCGGCGTAAGCCAGGGTTGGCGCCTTAGTTATGCCAGCCATCGTAAAAGAGAAATGCTTAACAAATTTGCAAAATGTATTGGCGAGAGTTGGCACCATTTGGTACTTTCCGGCCTTATATTTTGCAGCATTAAACAAGTTGATGAGAACTATTTTCATATAGCCCTCACGTAAGATATCCAACGCATCTCTCTGACAGGGGAAAGGTGTAAAGAATCGACGCAAGACCGCCGTACGAGCGGTCAGTAATAATGAAGTCGGTGATAGCAAGAAGTAAAAAAAGAACCTGACAGTAGCAAAAAAAACTCCTGCGCTGTACAGGCCCCAACAGGGGATTACACAACTGGCGAAGGCCAGTCATTATAATGAGTGGAGTATCAACACAATGTCCATCATCACAAAAAAAAGTCTGGTAGCGGCGGGGATTTTAACTGCGCTAATCGCGGGCAACGCTGCAATGGCTGCGGACGTTCCTGCTGGTGTTCAGCTGGCTGAGAAGCAAACGCTGGTACGTAATAACGGTGCGGAAGTGCAGTCTCTTGATCCGCACAAAATTGAAGGTGTTCCAGAGTCTAACGTTAACCGCGATCTGTTTGAAGGTCTGCTGGTGACTGACGTAGACGGCCACCCGGCTCCGGGCGTGGCGGAAAAATGGGACAACAAAGATTTTAAAGTCTGGACCTTCCATCTGCGTAAAGATGCCAAATGGTCCGACGGTACGCCGGTTACCGCCGAAGATTTCGTCTATAGCTGGCAGCGTCTGGCGGATCCAAATACCGCCTCCCCGTATGCGAGTTACCTCCAGTATGGCCATATTGCCAATATCGATGACATCATCACGGGTAAAAAGCCAGTAACCGACCTGGGCGTAAAAGCCATCGATGCCAATACCTTTGAAGTGACGTTGAGCGAACCTGTTCCGTACTTCTATAAGCTGCTGGTTCACCCGTCCGTCTCCCCGGTACCAAAATCCGCGGTAGAAAAATTTGGTGAAAAATGGACGCAGCCTGCGAATATCGTGACCAACGGTGCATATAAGCTGAAGGACTGGGTCGTTAACGAACGTATGGTGCTGGAGCGCAACCCGCAGTATTGGGATAATGCGAAGACTGTTATCAATCAGGTCACCTACCTGCCAATCTCTTCTGAAGTGACGGACGTAAACCGCTACCGCAGTGGTGAAATCGACATGACCTATAACAACATGCCGATTGAACTGTTCCAGAAGCTGAAAAAAGAGATCCCGAAAGAAGTTCACGTCGATCCGTATCTGTGCACCTACTATTACGAAATTAACAACCAGAAAGCACCGTTCACCGACGTACGTGTTCGTACCGCACTGAAGCTGGCTCTGGATCGCGACATTATCGTGAATAAAGTGAAGAATCAGGGCGACCTGCCGGCTTACAGCTACACCCCGCCTTACACCGACGGTATGAAGCTGGTTGAACCTGAATGGTTCAAATGGTCCCAGGAAAAACGTAACGAAGAAGCGAAAAAACTGCTGGCTGAAGCTGGCTATACCGCCGACAAGCCGCTGACCTTTAGCCTGCTGTACAACACCTCCGATCTGCATAAAAAGCTGGCTATTGCCGTCGCGTCTATCTGGAAGAAAAACCTCGGCGTGAACGTGAAGCTGGAAAATCAGGAATGGAAGACCTTCCTCGATACGCGCCACCAGGGAACCTTTGACGTGGCACGTGCAGGATGGTGTGCGGACTATAACGAACCGACCTCATTCCTGAACACCATGCTGAGCGACAGTTCGAACAACACCGCACACTATAAGAGCCCGGCGTTTGATAAGCTGATTGGCGAAACCCTGAAGGTGGCAGATGACGCCCAGCGCGCCGATCTGTACGCCAAATCAGAACAACAGCTCGATAAAGACTCTGCGATCGTTCCGGTTTACTACTACGTTAACGCCCGCCTGGTGAAACCATGGGTAGGGGGTTATACCGGTAAAGACCCGTTGGATAATATTTCCGTTAAGAATCTTTATATTATCAAGCATTAATGGCAATACGTGGGGCGAGCGAGCTTGCCCCACTGTGTCTATTTTGTAACATTCGTCAGGCACACGCCAGAAGGTACGGGCAATGTTGAAATTTATCCTGCGTCGCTGTCTTGAAGCGATTCCAACGTTATTTATTCTAATTACAATTTCCTTCTTCATGATGCGTCTTGCACCGGGCAGTCCTTTTACCGGTGAACGCACGCTTCCGCCAGAAGTTATGGCCAACATCGAAGCGAAATACCATTTAAACGATCCTATCACCACGCAGTACTTCAACTATCTGAAGCAACTTGCACACGGTGATTTTGGTCCGTCATTTAAATATAAAGACTATTCCGTTAACGACCTGGTGGCGTCCAGCTTCCCGGTATCGGCTAAATTAGGAGCTGCTGCATTTATCCTGGCCGTTGTTCTCGGTGTCACTGCGGGCGTTATCGCCGCGCTTAAACAAAATACCCGATGGGATTACGCCGTAATGGGGGTCGCAATGACCGGGGTGGTTATCCCCAGCTTCGTTGTTGCGCCGTTGCTGGTCATGATATTCGCCATAACCCTGAAATGGCTTCCCGGAGGCGGCTGGAACGGCGGGGCGCTGAAGTTCATGATATTGCCGATGGTGGCATTATCTCTGGCCTACATCGCCAGTATCGCCCGTATTACCCGCGGTTCAATGATTGAAGTCCTGCATTCGAACTTCATCCGTACCGCCCGTGCGAAAGGGCTGCCGATGCGCCGGATTATTTTCCGTCATGCCCTCAAGCCTGCACTGTTACCGGTACTCTCCTATATGGGGCCTGCTTTCGTCGGCATTATCACCGGTTCAATGGTGATTGAAACCATTTATGGTCTGCCGGGCATCGGGCAGCTGTTTGTTAACGGGGCGCTTAACCGTGACTATTCGCTGGTGCTGAGCCTGACGATCCTCGTGGGCGCGCTGACCATTCTGTTTAATGCCGTTGTCGATGTGCTGTATGCCGTTATCGACCCGAAAATCCGTTACTAACTGGAGCACGCCATGATGTTGAGTAAGAAAAACAGCGAGGCGCTGGAAAACTTCAGTGAAAAGCTGGAGGTTGAAGGTCGTAGCCTTTGGCAGGACGCCCGCCGTCGTTTTATGCATAACCGTGCCGCCGTTGCCAGCCTGGTCGTGCTGGTGCTTATCGCGCTGTTCGTAACCCTGGCGCCAATGCTCTCTCAGTTCACCTATTTCGATACGGACTGGGGCATGATGTCCAGCGCGCCGGATATGGAATCCGGGCACTATTTCGGTACCGACTCTTCCGGGCGTGATTTGCTGGTGCGAGTGGCGATTGGCGGCCGTATCTCCCTGATGGTTGGCATCGCGGCGGCGCTGGTGGCGGTGATCGTCGGCACGCTTTACGGTTCGCTTTCCGGATACCTCGGCGGGAAAGTGGACTCCGTGATGATGCGTCTGCTAGAAATCCTGAACTCCTTCCCGTTCATGTTCTTCGTCATTCTGCTGGTGACCTTCTTTGGTCAAAATATCCTGCTGATCTTCGTGGCGATCGGGATGGTGTCCTGGCTGGATATGGCGCGTATTGTGCGCGGCCAGACGCTGAGCCTCAAACGTAAGGAGTTTATCGAAGCCGCACAGGTTGGTGGTGTTTCTACCGCCAATATTGTGGTGCGTCATATCGTTCCTAACGTGCTGGGCGTGGTGGTGGTATACGCCTCCCTGTTGGTGCCAAGTATGATCCTGTTTGAATCTTTCCTGAGCTTCCTGGGATTAGGTACGCAAGAGCCGCTGAGTAGCTGGGGCGCTCTGTTAAGTGATGGCGCAAACTCCATGGAAGTGTCACCGTGGTTACTCCTGTATCCGGCGGGCTTCCTGGTCGTCACCCTGTTCTGTTTCAACTTTATCGGCGATGGCCTGCGTGATGCCCTCGACCCGAAAGACCGTTAAGGAGCGCCGTCATGACTATTATTGAAACGGCAACCGCGCCACAGGCGCAACAGCGGACCAGCGCACTGCTGGACGTTAAAGACCTCCGCGTGACGTTTAAAACCCCCGACGGTGATGTTACTGCCGTTAACGATCTCAACTTCGACCTGCGTGCCGGTGAAACGCTGGGCATTGTGGGCGAATCCGGTTCCGGTAAATCCCAGACCGCATTCGCGCTGATGGGCCTGCTGGCGTCAAACGGCGTGATCGGTGGTTCGGCGACGTTTAACGGAAAAGAGATCCTGAATTTGCCGGAACATGAGCTGAATAAGCTGCGCGCGGAGCAGATTTCAATGATTTTCCAGGATCCGATGACGTCCCTGAACCCCTATATGCGTGTGGGCGAACAGCTGATGGAAGTGCTGATGCTCCACAAGGGGCTGGGTAAAGCCGAAGCGTTTGAAGAGTCCGTCAAAATGCTGGATGCGGTGAAAATGCCTGAGGCACGTAAGCGCATGCGCATGTATCCGCACGAATTCTCCGGCGGTATGCGCCAGCGCGTCATGATCGCGATGGCATTGCTTTGTCGGCCAAAACTGCTGATCGCTGATGAACCGACCACCGCTCTGGACGTGACCGTCCAGGCGCAGATCATGACGTTGCTGAACGAGCTGAAGCGCGAGTTCAACACCGCCATCATCATGATCACCCACGATTTAGGCGTCGTTGCCGGGATCTGCGACAAAGTGTTAGTCATGTATGCAGGTCGCACGATGGAATACGGTAATGCCCGCGATGTGTTCTACCAGCCAGCCCATCCGTACTCTATCGGGTTGCTGAATGCCGTACCGCGCCTTGATGCGGAAGGGGAGTCGCTGCTGACTATCCCGGGTAACCCGCCAAACCTGCTGCGTCTGCCAAAAGGCTGTCCGTTCCAGCCGCGTTGTCCGCATGCGATGGAAATCTGTAACAGCGCACCGCCGCTGGAAGCGTTTGTCCCAGGCCGTCTGCGCGCCTGCTTTAAGCCGCTGGAGGAGCTGGTATGAACGCAATCGACGAAAAAAGAAATGTGCTGCTCGAAATCGCTGACCTGAAGGTCCATTTCGATATCAAAGACGGTAAACAGTGGTTCTGGCAGCCTGCCAAAACCCTGAAAGCGGTGGATGGCGTCACGCTACGCCTGTACGAAGGGGAGACCCTGGGCGTGGTGGGTGAATCTGGCTGCGGCAAATCGACATTTGCGCGTGCGATCATCGGCCTGGTGAAGGCCACCGACGGGAAAGTGGCCTGGCTTGGCAAAGATCTGCTGGGGATGAAGCCGGATGAATGGCGCGACGTGCGCAGCGACATCCAGATGATTTTCCAGGATCCGCTGGCGTCCCTGAACCCGCGTATGACCATTGGCGAAATCATTGCCGAGCCGCTGCGCACCTATCATCCGAAGATGCCGCGCCAGGAAGTTCGCGATCGGGTGAAAGCGATGATGCTCAAGGTGGGTCTGTTGCCTAACCTCATTAACCGCTACCCACACGAGTTTTCCGGCGGTCAGTGCCAACGTATCGGTATCGCACGCGCGTTGATCCTTGAACCAAAACTGATTATCTGTGATGAGCCGGTTTCGGCGCTGGACGTCTCCATCCAGGCCCAGGTGGTTAACCTGCTACAGAAACTGCAACGGGAAATGGGGCTGTCGCTGATCTTCATCGCCCACGATCTGGCGGTGGTAAAACACATTTCGGACCGTGTGCTGGTCATGTATCTGGGCCACGCCGTGGAGCTGGGTACGTATGATGAGGTGTACCACAATCCGCTGCACCCTTATACCAAAGCGCTGATGTCTGCGGTTCCCGTTCCGGATCCCGATCTGGAAAAAAATAAAACCATTCAGCTTCTGGAAGGTGAACTGCCTTCGCCAATCAACCCGCCTTCAGGCTGCGTATTCCGTACGCGATGCCCAATAGCCGGGCCGGAATGTGCAAAAACACGGCCGGTTCTGGAGGGCAGTTTCCGACATGCGGTTTCCTGCCTGAAAGTAGACCCGTTATAATCGCAAGGGCTGACATGATGTCAGCCCTTATTTTTCGAGGTTAATGTGTCGCGATTATTCACGTCGGCCCGTCAGCGGCTGTATCACCTTTTATTTGATCCTGAGACGGTTTCCGGTCGCCGTTTCGAAGGCCTTTGTGGTTTATTTGCCCTGATTAGCGTCATTATTATCTTTATCGAATCCGGCGCCGGAACGCAGTACCATATGACGTATGAGGAGTGGCACGTTTTCGTCTGGCTGGAATTGATTGTCACGCTGGTGTTTACCGCGGAATATGTGCTGAGGGTCATTAGCTGGCCAAATCCGGCGAAATACGTTTTCAGCTTCTGGGGGTTTATTGATTTAGCCACCATCCTGCCGCTGTATGTCATGTGGCTGTGGCCTGAGATCAGCCTGAATTATGTGTTTGCCTGGCGTGCAATGCGGGCGATTCGTGTGTTACGAATACTCAAACTGCTGCGCTTTATGCCGTCGCTGCGGGTTTTTTGGGTCGCCATTGTCAGCGCTCGCCACCAGCTGATTCTCTTCTATTCGTTTATTGCTATCGTGATGATCGTTTTTGGCTCCCTGATGTATTTAATCGAAGGGCCAAAATACGGGTTTACCACGCTTAATGCGTCTGTTTACTGGGCTATCGTCACGGTGACCACCGTGGGCTATGGCGATATTACCCCGCATACGCCGCTCGGACGTATTGTGGCATCGGTTCTTATCCTGATCGGCTATTCAGTTATAGCGATACCAACGGGGCTAATTACCACCCATATGAGCAGCGCCTTCCAGAACAGCAAGCAGCAACGCAAATGTCCGAATTGTCAGCAGGGGAATCATGAACCCGGCGCGCGGTTTTGTCACCGCTGTGGAAATGCTTTACCGGATTAAATAAAAAAGGCTGCGCGGGCAGCCTTTTTTATTATTCGCGCCAGAGAATATGGCACAGTTTGTGGTCTTTCTCGCGGCACAGCAGGACGCGGGCAAAGATGTCGTTAATTTCTCCGCCGTCTTCATCTGCCAGGCCAATCACCACCTCGGCGAAGAAGTCCGGATTGAGGTCAAAATCGACGTGTTCGGCCCAGTCTTCAGACGGATCGAACAGCTCAGCACCGCCACGCTCTTCAAATTGCAGGTTGAAAAGAATGACGTCAGCAGGGTCGAGATTATCGACCGCCAGCTCGAGAAAAATATCGTAGGCCTGTTCGAGCGTTTCGTCTTCGGTCAGGCGATTGTTCAGATCCATTTCCATGATGACTACCTGTTAAACATCGTTGGGCACGTTTTACAGCAACGGGCTAAAGAAGTAAAACAGTCGTTCGGCAATTCGCTGCCAGAGCGGACGTTTCGCCCACAGTCTGGCGTCCAGCAGGCGTGAGCGGGAGATATAATCGTCCTGAACCGCCGCCAGATCGCCACCGAACCCGGCGTCATCAATGACCAGCGTAATTTCAAAATTCAGCCACAGACTGCGCATATCGAGGTTAACGGTGCCCACCAGGCTCAGCTCTCCGTCCACCAGCACGCTCTTGGTATGTAACAGCCCGCCTTCGAACTGATAAATTTTAACGCCTGCGGCCAGCAGCTCACTAAAGAACGCGCGGCTTGCCCATCCCACCAGCAGCGAATCGTTCTTGCGCGGCATAATAATGCTCACATCCACTCCGCGCTGTGCCGCTGTACAGATGGCATGCAGAAGGTCGTCGCTGGGAACGAAATAGGGCGTGGTCATGATCAGATATTCCCGCGCGGAGTAGGCGGCGGTCAGCAGTGCCTGATGGATCAGATCTTCCGGGAAGCCAGGACCGGATGCGATAGTGTGGATAGTGTGCCCGCTGGCTTCCTCAAACGGCATGATATTGCCATCCGGGGGCGGGGGAAGAATGCGTTTACCGGTTTCAATTTCCCAGTCGCAGGAGTAGACGATACCCATTGAGGTCGCGATCGGTCCCTCCATCCGCGCCATCAGATCGATCCATTGCCCCACGCCGGAATCCTGCTTGAAGAAGCGGGGGTCAACCATGTTCATGCTGCCGGTGTAGGCGATATAGTTATCGATCAGAACCATTTTCCGGTGCTGGCGGAGATCCATGCGGCGCAGAAAGACGCGGAAAAGATTCACTTTCAGCGCCTCGACCACCTCGATACCGGCGTTGCGCATCATGCCTGCCCACGGGCTACGGAAAAAGGCCACGCTGCCGGCGGAGTCCAGCATCAGGCGGCAGTGGATACCGCGACGTGCAGCGGCCATTAGTGATTCGGCGACCTGGTCCGCCATGCCGCCCGGCTGCCAGATATAAAACACCATCTCGATATTATGCCGTGCGAGCTGGATATCACGGATCAGCGCCTGCATCACATCATCGGAAGAGGTCATCAGTTGCAGTTGATTACCTTTTACCCCAGCAATCCCCTGGCGGCGTTCGCACAGCTTGAACAGAGATGCGGCCACGCTGCTGTTCTCTTCAGCGAAGATATGCTTGCAGGCTTTAAGGTCTGCAAGCCATTTCGCCGTGGAGGGCCACATGGCGCGGGCGCGTTCGGCGCGGCGTTTACCCAGATGAAGTTCACCGAAAGAGAGATAGGCGATGATGCCCACCAGCGGCAGAATATAGATAATCAGAAGCCAGGCCATGGCGGAAGGTACCGCTCTGCGTTTCATCAGAATGCGCAACGTCACCCCGGCAATTAACAGCCAGTATCCTAAAATGACCAGCCAACTCACCACGGTGTAGAAGGTTGTCATAAATAAAAAATCCTTTTGAAAGCGTATTGTTATGAGTTTACGCATCAGGATTCATCTGGCAAATAAAAACACCAGATAAAAGCGCTGGTTTGCCGCCTGCTTAGGCATATAATGGCATCTCTGTTAGAGAAAGAGTTGTAGACATGAAGCGCAGTAGAACTGAAGTTGGGCGCTGGCGCATGTTGCGACAGGTGAGTCGTCGTAAGGCTCGTTGGCTGGAAGCACAATCCCGCCGCAATATGCGTATCCACGCCATCAGAAAATGTGGCCTGAACAGACACCGTAACGCGCTGTTGTTCGCGGTCCAGGACATCTGAAAAGCATGAAGGGCACCGTAAAGGTGCCCATTAAACATCCAGGCTATCAATTTTTGCAGTCTCTTCCCATCTGCTTTCCGCGATATACTAAGTCCCCTTAACGTCATGATATTAAAAGATGAATCCTTATCTCTGGATTTTTATTGTACTTTTGGCGCTGGATGCGCTCAGGGAAGATTTAGGACTTTCGTCATTTTCCTCATTGGCAGATTATGTTTTCGCATGCGGAATACATTGGCTTTATTAAAGGAACAAAGGATGAACGGAAAAGTAATGGCAGCACTCTTTGGGATTGCGATATTAAGCGGTTGTGCCAGCAGCAAAACCTCACCCGAACGGCACGCGTTTTATTTCGTGTCGCATCAGTCCAGCTTTACTGGCGGCAATTACACCTCCAGCGTGCAGAAAAATTATCAGCTGAACGTGGCGCAGTTCCGCGAGCTTTATGCCCGGGGCAAAGCTGACCGCGCGGAAGGGCGGACTCAGGCTGAAGCCAGTGAATACGCACAAAGCATTCGCGATCAGCTAAAAGAAAATGCGACGTCTCAGGAATTGTTCGCAGGCAACACGAAGGATAAATGGTCATCGGACATGGACAGTAAAGACGCCATATTATTTGGCAACGAACTGGCCGCGACTTATCTTGATGGCTATAACGGCGTACAATAGCGCAACTGATTAAGGGGATACCGTAATTCCCGGTATCCCCGCTGTTTTTGAGCGAAAGGAGTGAGACGTGTTTGCGGAGTTTGGTGTACTGAATTTCTGGACCTATGTTGTCGGCGCATTTTTTATCGTGCTGGTTCCAGGACCGAACACCTTGTTTGTGCTGAAAACAGGGATTGGCCACGGCGTTAAGAAAGGCTATCTGGCAGCCACCGGTGTGTTTATTGGTGATGCCGTGCTGATGTTTTTGGCCTGGGCGGGCGTCGCCGCGTTGATCCAGACCACTCCGGTATTATTTAATATTGTCCGCTATCTGGGCGCGTTTTATCTGCTGTGGCTGGGCGGGAAAATGCTCTGGTCCGTTATGATGCGTCAAAAAAATGCGCACGAAAGTAGCGCCGAACCGGCAAGCGCAATCCTTAAGCGTTCGCTGGTGCTGAGCCTGACGAACCCGAAAGCGATTCTCTTTTACGTGTCGTTCTTCGTACAGTTCATTGATGTCAATGCGAAGAATACCGGCACGTCGTTCCTGATCCTCGCCACAACGCTTGAGCTGATCAGCTTCATGTACATGAGCTTCCTGATTTTCTCAGGCGCGTTTGTCACGCGTTACCTCAAAACCAAAAAGAAACTGGCGAAGCTGGGGAACGGGCTGATAGGTCTGCTGTTTGTCGGATTTGCGGCGAGGCTGGCGTCGCTGCACTGAATGAAGAAAAGGCTCCTGAGGGAGCCTTTCGTTTCAGAATACTTTTTTATACGGACGAACCGTGACTTTCTCGTACACGCCGGCTGCGACGTACGGGTCTGCTTCTGCCCAGGCCTGCGCGGCTTCAAGAGATTCAAACTCGGCAATCACCGCGGAGCCGGTAAAACCCGCCGCGCCCGGATCGTTGCTGTCAACGGCAGGCATCGGGCCTGCGGTCAGCAACCGACCTTCATCCTGTAGCAACTGTAAACGCGCCAGATGGGCAGGGCGAACGGAAAGACGTTTTTCCAGAGAATCAGGTACATCTTCAGCGTAAATCACGTAAAGCACGGCAAAGCTCCTTAACCGGTAAAAGTGACAATTACGTTATGTGAAAGCACAAATGACTGCAATGTAAAGATAATAACAATGTTAAAACCCTGATCTGGATGCCCCTTTTTTGCCCTCATGTACGCTTAAATTGCGCCAGGACAAAGTGTCTTATTGAATATGATTGCTATTTGCATTTAAAATCGAGGTTCGGTTTTTTAACGTTGATGATTATGACTTCGATGACCCTTGATTTACCTCGCCGCTTTCCATGGCCGACGCTGCTTTCCGTCGTTATTCACGGTGCTGTCGTGGCGGGTCTGCTCTATACCTCGGTTCATCAGGTTATTGAAATGCCGGCGCCCGCGCAGCCAATTTCTGTGACCATGGTATCGCCTGCGGATCTTGAGCCGCCGCAGGTTGCGCCGCCGCCGCCACAGCCCGTTGTTGAACCCGAGCCAGAGCCAGAGCCCGAGCCGGTTCCTGAACCGCCGAAAGAAGCGCCGGTGGTGATCCATAAGCCGGAGCCGAAACCTAAGCCGAAGCCAAAACCCAAGCCGGTCAAAAAGGTGGAAGAGCGTCCGAAACGCGAAGTGCGTCCGGTTGAGCCACGCGCCACGCAGCCGGTTGAAAATGCCGCCCCGTCACGTCCGCTGATGAATAACACCACGACCGCGACAAAACCGACGGTAACGGCGCCAGCAGGCCCGCGCGCGCTGAGCCGTAACCAGCCGCAGTACCCGGCACGTGCTCAGGCGTTACGTATTGAAGGGCGTGTACGGGTGAAATTCGACGTTACGGCCGATGGACGTGTGGATAACGTGGAAATCCTGTCCGCACAGCCGGCGAATATGTTTGAACGTGAAGTTAAATCGGCCATGCGCAGGTGGCGCTATGAAGCCGGTAAACCCGGCAATGGGTTGATTGTGAACATTGTCTTCCGCCTGAACGGCGGGGCACAGATGGAATAAAAGAAGCCTCCGCAAGGAGGCTTTTTTTACCTGAGGATCAGCTCCGTGGAAGCTGGCGGGGCTTACCGTCGCTATCCACCGCCACATAGATGAACAATGCCTCCGTCGCCTTATAGCGCTGACCAATCGGTTCAGAAGAGACTTTTTTCACCCAGACTTCAATGTTGATGGAGACAGACGTATTGCCGCGTTTTACGCAGCGTGCATAACAGCACACCACGTCCCCCACCGCGACAGGACGCAGGAAGGTCATGCCATCGACCCGGACGGTTACCACGCGCCCGTGTGCAATCTCTTTTGCCAGGATTGCACCGCCCATATCCATCTGAGACATCAACCAGCCGCCAAAAATATCGCCATTGGCATTCGTATCCGCAGGCATTGCCAGTGTGCGTAAAACCAGTTCGCCCTGTGGGGCGTCATTTGTTGTCATTGTTTTTAAACTCGTAACTGAAGACTTCAGGCGGGATGCTACTATGATTTCTGGCTGGAGAGAATAGGGTTAGCGCCCGCAGAGCAGGCGCCTTAGGGTCAGAAGGACAGGGTCACGCCTGCGTAATACGCACGGCCTGGTTCGTTATAGGTCGATGCACCGTCATTTTCACGGTAAATCTGCTTGTCAAAGAGGTTGCTGATGCCGGCATTCAGGCGCAGGTTTTTGGTCAGCTGATAGTTACTGCCGATACCCACGATGGAATACGCGCCGATCTCTCTGTTGGACATCGCATTTTCCTCTTTGCGGATTTCAGCGTTTTCTCTGGGCTTCTGGCGGCCGTACATCGTCCAGCTTACGTTGGCTGAAAGCTTGCTGTTAACCTCCCAGTCCAGCATGGTGTTGACGGTATATTTGGGGATAATCGACAAAGGGTTGCCGGTGTCCTTACTTTCAGACTGAATCATATACGTCGCATTGGTACGCCATGTTAGCGTGTCGCGGATAACCGGGACGGTGAGATTGCCCTCCAGCCCCTCAACAACAGCCTTTCCTCCGTTCTGCCACTGAAGGATATTTGCGCCGCTGCTTGTCTGGCCCAGCACGTCCGTTCCTGAAACGATCTTGTTTTTGTAATCGTTGCGGAACCAGGTTATGCCAGCCTCGTAGCCTTCCAGCGCAAAGGCCAGGCCAATCTCTTTGTTCACGCTGATTTCCGGATCCAGATCCGGGTTACCTAACAGGTAACAGCTTCCTTCGGAAACGTTGTTCGGGCAGCCATTACCGCGGGTGGAAAGCAGATAGCCTTCGCTGGATTGATACAGGTTTGGCGCTTTAAATACCCGAGCGATACCCGCTTTAACCTTGAACATGTCACCCAAATCCTGGGAGACGTTCAGGCTAGGACTCCAGTTGCTGCCGAACTGATTGTGATAATCAAAGCGGATCCCTGGGATCAGGTTGGTGCCCTGACGCGCTTCAATATTGTCCTCAAGATAGATGCCGGTGAGGTCAGCGCTGTTTTTGCTGTTGCGCTCAGAAGCCGTGCCGGGAACGCCGTTAATCACTTCTCCCGACACATTTGTCGCCTGCATTGAGGCCGGATCGTTCAGTTCATCACGGTTCCATTCTGCACCCACGGTTAGCGTCTGTTCGACCAGCCAGAAGAAAGGAATGTTCAGCTCACCCGTTGAACGGTATGACTCCAGCCGGCTGGTATCGTATTTATCGCTATTGATCATCCCCTCAACTTTGCCCGTAGAGCCTTCTTCCAGGCGGGTGTTGTTGGTCTTTTCATAATAGACACCGAACTTTGACTGACCCCAGTCCCAGATGCCGTTGTGCGTAATGCCATAAGACTGGCGGTACATTCGGTTGGTTTCGTGTCCATACAGGGACGACACCAGACCGTCAGGGCTGACGTTGCTGTTGCTGTATTGAGTATCACCCGCGTAGATATTGCCCTGGCGGCTGTAGCTGTAGTCGAAATCGATAATCTGCTGTGGCGTGAGTTTCCAGGAGAGCAGGGCATTGATGTCCTTGTTGCGCACGCCTTCACGTCCGGCGGCGTAAGAGCCATTTTGCGCGGTGTTGATGTCCTGAGCATCTGCGTCAGTTTTATTGATATTCCCGTACAGGCGCATCGTTAACGCATCGCCCGCAAGAGGGCCGCTCAGATCAAAATTAGCGCGTTTCGTCGCCCCCTCTTTATCATTTTCAGGCTGGTTAGTGTACAGGGAGAGCGAGCCGTGCCAGTCGTTGGTCGGGCGTTTGGTAATGATGTTGACGACGCCGCCGGCCGCCCCCGAACCATAGCGGGCGGCAGCAGGTCCCCGGAGCACTTCAATGCGCTCAACCATCTCTGGCGGAACCCAGTTAGTATCCCCGCGGGTGTCGCGCTCCCCGCGCCAGCTGTAGCGCACCGAGTTACGTGACGTCACCGGCACACCGTCAATCAGAATCAGCGTGTTCTCCGGCCCCATACCGCGGATATCGATCTGGCGGTTGTTGCCGCGGCTGCCTGTCGCGCTGTTTCCGGTGAGGTTAACCCCGGGCATTTTGCGAATAATTTCTGAAAGATCGTTAACCGGTGGATCCTTTTCTATGTCCTTTGCCGTGATGATGGAAACCCCCGGCTGTTGCTTCAGCGCCTCTTCAGCGGTGGCCTGAACAACCATTGTTTCACCATCGGCGAGAGGATCTTCCGCTGCGTGCGCGCTCTGGTATAGCGTTGAAAGAATGGCGAGCGTAAGTGTAGCCGGGGCAAATCTTATTATATTATTCATCAACTCATTTCCATTTGTTAAAAATGCGATGACGAATATTAATGATAGTCATTCTCATTACAATAAAGTGACAGCAATCTCCATAAAATCTTCATGATTCAGACATTTTCGCAGGAAGGATGTAGAGAAAAGAGAAGGCGGGAAAAGAGGCCAGACCGCGTGGCGATCTGGCCAGAAGGATCAGTGCTTGTCATCCTGCGGCATGTGGCGATAAATATAAACGCCGCTGAGCAGGGTGAAGATAAGAGTCAGCGCCGTCAGGCCAAACACCTTGAAGTTGACCCAGATATTCTGCGGGAGCCAGAATGCGATATAGATATTCGCCAGACCACACAGAATAAAAAATAGCGCCCAGGCGATGTTCAGACGTCCCCACACAGCCTGCGGCAGGGTCAGTTCTTTCCCCAGCATGCGCTGGATCAGTGGCTTCTTCATCACCCACTGGCTGATGAGGAGTGCGCCCGCAAACAGGCCGTAAATCACCGTGACCTTCCATTTGATAAATTCATCATTGTGGAAGAACAATGTCAGACCACCAAACACCGCCACCATCAGGAAGGTGATGAGCGCCATCTTTTCAACTTTGCGATAGCGAACCCAGCTGTAAATCAGCACCACAGCCGTTGCCACAATCAGCGCCAGCGTGCCGGCATAAATGTCGTACAGCTTATAAAAAGCGAAAAATACGATCAGCGGTAAAAAATCAAGAAACTGCTTCATTCTGCGATCCCAGTTACTGACGAATTAACATGTACAGGCGGAACAAATAGACCAGCAGCACGGCTGAAATCAGATTGCTCAGCGTATTGGCGACAACCGCTCCGACATTTGGCGTTAACACCGCAAAATTCGGCGCAAACAGCAACAGCAGAGTCTTGGCCAGCAGCCAGCTGATAACGGCCGGGGCGACCAGTCGCATATTGGCCCATGCGAGCCTGATGCTGCTGCGCATGGCGGTGAAAATGCCCAGTTTGTCCTGCACAACCATTACTGGCGCGAATGAAAGCACGATAGCCAGCAGCACGCCCGGAACGACCACCAACATGATCCCCATCTGGACCAGCAGCGTGGTCAGGAAGATGAGGATAAACAGCTTTGGCAGCACCGGAGCACTGGCCCCGATTGCACGTAACGCGCTGACGCGTTGGCCGGCAGATACCAGTTGGATCATCAGCAACACGCCACCCGCCAGAATGGCGTTGCCAATCAGACCCGAGAAGGTAGATGCCGCAGATGCGCGCAGCAAGATTTGCTGTTGCTCTGGCGTCATATTCTGCACAAGGTCAAACAACCCTGCGCTGCCTGCAAGATGATCCCCCTGGCTCAGCGTGGCAATCTGTTCATCACTGGGTGAGAACGCATGACCCAGCACCACCGTAATAAAGGCGCACAACAACGCGATCAGTAAAAAGGTAATGAACTGATTGCGGAAAAAATTTCCCGTGTCACGGTAGACAGACTTCGCCGTGATAGACATGCACTCTCCTTGAGTATTGCAGGTGTTAATTAGCCGGCAATTGTACACCGGATAACACGCTGGTGGCAGCATCAAGGCTTGTATGGAAAAGCATATCTTTGTAAAGCGGCGGTAATCCATAGCGGGCGCGGGCGCGATTGCATGCCTCATTGACCTGCCCATCCTCTCCCGACATCGCGAAAGTGCGACACGGGCTGGGGCGATCCGCGTAAATGGAGCAGCGGGTGGATACCCCAGGTTCACCTTCCAGTGCCACACAGCGGCTCTGTTTTTGATTGGTGCCGCACATACAGCGCAGAAAAGGGGTTAAGGGTTCAGTGAGATCGACCGGAACGGTGCCGCCGCCATCGCTGGCTTCAGCCCAATAGAAAGAGACTCGAAAATACGCACAACAGGCTCCGCACGTCATGCACGGGTTATGATCACTCATGGCACACCTGCAAAAGTAGAACGCATCAAATCACATTGTGAGAGTGATAAATTATCCAGCCGCTACAGGAAGCGCAAGAGAGGGAAAACAGAAAATTTTGTAACCATGAAATGCCAAAAATTGACGCGGTAACAACTTATTGCTTTATGAGGCGTCACCAAAAATTAACCTAGATCAATGAATGTTAACTTACTGGTTTTAATGTGATCTGTGTTAGATCACTTATTACTCATTTGTGAGTATATTCTCCTCCGCAATTAAAACCACAACGATGGAGCGGATATGAAAAAATTAGCGGTGGCAGCCCTTATCTTAAGCAGTCTCTCTGGCGGCGCTTACGCGCATGAAGCAGGTGAATTCTTTATTCGTGCCGGTTCGGCAACGGTACGTCCAACGGAAGGGTCCGACAATGTGCTGGGTATGGGCGGGTTTAACGTTAGCAATAACACCCAGTTAGGCCTGACGTTTACGTATATGGCAACGGATAACATTGGCGTCGAGCTTTTAGCCGCCACGCCATTCCGTCACCGCGTCGGTTTAGGACCGACCGGGGACATTGCCACGGTGCACCATTTGCCACCAACGCTGATGGCGCAGTGGTACTTCGGCGATTCCAGCAGCAAGGTGCGCCCTTATATTGGTGCAGGCGTTAACTACACCACCTTCTTTGATGAGAAATTTAACGATACCGGTAAAGAGGCCGGGCTCTCCGATCTCAGCCTGAAAGACTCGTGGGGCATGGCGGGACAGGTTGGTCTGGATTATCTGATTAATCGTGACTGGCTGATCAACGCCTCTGTCTGGTATATGGACATTGATACGGACGTGCGCTTTAAAGCTGGCGGGCAGCAGCAAAGTATCAATACCCGTCTGGATCCGTGGGTATTTATGTTCTCAGCAGGCTATCGTTTCTGACAGAAGATATATCCCCTGTCAGCCGGTGATTGCTGTATGGTGGTTGTTCCACACACCTGTCTGGAGGGGATATCCCCAACATCAAATTTGAGTGTCCGGTTTGTGCAGGTAAACAGTTTCAGTTCACGACGTTCAGCCCAGCACATAGCCTACCTCACGGTGCTATCTGTTCCGTTTGCGGAACACGTCTCACCATTCATTCATGCCTGCCGAAGCTCAGACGACGACGGTGGCCAAAGCCAGTAAACTAGAAAAGGCCTCTGAGAGGCCTTTTTCGATCGTGAAATCACTTCTGAATTAAATAACGAATGGTTGGTCCGTCCTGCTGGATATCCAGCACGGTATAGCCGTGATTTTTGGCATCAAGCGGAATGTTATTGATCGACTGGGGGCAATCGCTCACCACTTCCAGAATTTCACCTTTCTTTAGCTGCGGTAGCGCTTCAAGCGTGGCGACGGCCGGGTAAGGGCAAGGTTCACCCACCATATCGAGACGATAATCAGGCACGATCTCTTTCATGCGGCATTCTCCTGAGTTTCAGTTTTGGCGGTGGCGCGTCGGAAGAAGCGCTTCTCATGTGCAACAACCAGTAAGAAGGCGATGAGCAGCAGGGCATAGGTCACCAGGAGCCCCCCGAGTGGACCAAAGGTTTTCAGCAGGTTGACCTTGTCCCAGTTTGTTGCCAGCACCGGAGAGACGTCATCCCAGTAGCAGGCCAGAAGGGTAGAGCCAATCACGTTACCCAGACCCACCCACCAGTAATGCACCTGGCCTTCCACAGCGCGGTACATCCAGCCGGTTTCACACCCGCCCGCCAGCACGATGCCAAAGCCAAACAGCAGCCCGCCAATCACGGCATTTGGGCCCGCCCACATAATTTTTGGCTCCACGCCGAGCTGAACATAGCTGAAGATGCCAATTGCGCTCACGGCCATGCCGGCAATGATCGCCTTCGCCATCATGGTGCGTCCGGTGATCCACATATCGCGAAACGCGGAGGTAAAGCAGATCTGCGCGCGTTCAATCAGCAGACCAAAGCCGACGCCGAACAGCATGGCCAGACCGAGTTTGGGCTGATTCATTGCCGTGCAAATCGCCCAGGCAACCATAGCAAAAAAGACCAGCATACCGAGGCGGAAACGACGACGCGCCTGATCGGGTTTTTGCGTTAACGGAGAGGCAGCGCTAACTTTCGCCATTTTCACCGGAATGCGGAACAGCGGCAGCAGGGTGAATTTAGCACCGAAGTAGGAGCCGATGGCGGTGGCGACGGCAAAGAACCAGGCATGCAGCGAGAACTGCGGAATGCCGGTAAAGAACGCGGCCAGATTACAGCCCATCGCCAGACGAGCGCCAAACCCGGCAATGATGCCGCCGACCACGGCCTGCATAATGCGGATGCGGCTTTTCGGCATGCGCAACTTAACGTTGTTGGCCCACAGCGCGGCCGCAAAACAGCCGCCGAACATGCCAATGATCATCATTCCGTCGATGCGGGTCAGCGGTGTGCCCTCAAGATGGATCAGTTTGAAGTAGCCCCACTCTTCGGCATGGACGCCTGCCAGCTGTAATAGCTGCCCACCCCAGCGGGTAAACTCGCCCGTAACAGCCCAGAAGGTGCCGGTAATACCGAAATAATAGGTAGAGAGAATGCCTGCCGCGATAACGGCCGGAACAGGTGACCAGAACTTAACCAGGTAAGTCTGTTTGAAGGAATACCATGACATGAATAACCTCTGAACTCAGAAGGGTAACGCTAAAAAGAGCCCAGATCATACGCTTACGCGAAAGTTTGGAAAGTCATTCACACCGAAAATATCGACAGGATCAATTTTGACCTGCTTCTTTCAGGAAGAGAGGAGGGAAAACCGCCTGACGCCGGGGCCAGACGGTGTTAACGGTTACGCCTTGCGCGTGGCCGCTTTCATGGATGTGACGAATGCGTGTAATTCAGCCAGCATCTGCTGTGGCTTATCCACGTTCTTCTCGATAATTTTCACGATAGCCGAACCCGAAATGGCCCCGGCGGCTTTCGCGTCAATCGCCGCAGTAACCTGATCCGGTGAGGAAATGCCAAAGCCCTGAAGCGGCGGTGCAGCATGGTATTCTGCAAGCTTCTCCACCAGATGATGCAGCGGCAGCGCGGCTTTGTTTTCCGCACCGGTGACGCCCGCACGGGAGAGCAGGTAGGTGTAACCTCGTCCGTAAGAGGCAATCTGGCGCAACAGATCGTCATCGGCATTCGGTGGACAGATGAAAATCGGCGCGACGTTGTGGCGCATTGCCGCCTGACGGAATGGCGCAGACTCTTCAACGGGCACGTCAGCCACCAGCACGGAGTCAACGCCCACGCGGGCGCACTCTGCGTAAAACGCATCAATGCCGCGGCTGAACACCAGGTTGGCGTACATCAGCAGGCCGATCGGAATGGTCGGGTGCTTCTGACGGATCGCCGCCAGCATTTCAAAGCACTGGCTCGGCGTCACGCCCGCGGCAAACGCGCGTAGCGTTGCGTTCTGAATGGTCGGGCCATCCGCCAGCGGATCGGAGAACGGAATACCGAGCTCCAGCGCGTCGGCACCGGCATCAATCAGGGTGTCGATAATCTTCAGCGACTGCTCCGGGCCGGGGTCGCCCAGCGTCACGAAGGGAACGAACGCGCCTTCCTGGCGGGCTTTCAGTTGTGCAAATGCGTTGTCGTAGCGTTCCATCAGATTTCCCCTCGTGCTTTCAGAATATCGTGAACGGTGAAGATATCTTTGTCACCGCGACCGGAAAGGTTTACCACCAGCAGCTGCTCTTTTTCCGGGTTTTCCTTCATCATTTTCAGCGCGTGCGCCAGCGCGTGGGAAGACTCCAGCGCCGGGATGATCCCTTCATTGCGGCACAGCGTTTTGAAGGCCTCCAGCGCTTCGTCATCGGTGATGGAGACATAATCCGCGCGGCCGGTGCTGTTCAGGAACGCGTGCTGCGGCCCTACGGACGGGAAATCCAGCCCGGCAGAGATCGAGTAAGACTCCTCAATCTGCCCTTCATCGGTCTGCATCATCGGGGCCTTCATGCCGAAGTAGATCCCCACGCGGCCATGCTTCAGCGGCGCACCATGCTCGCCCGTTTCAATGCCGTGGCCGGCAGGCTCAACGCCAATCAGCCCAACGCTGGTTTCGTCGATAAAATCGGCAAACATGCCGATGGCGTTAGATCCGCCGCCAACGCAGGCGATCACCGCATCCGGCAGGCGACCCTCTTTTTCGAGGATCTGCGCTTTAGTCTCTTCGCCGATCATGCGCTGGAATTCACGCACGATGGTCGGGAACGGGTGCGGGCCCGCGGCGGTACCGAGCATGTAGTGGGCGGTTTCGTAGCTGCCAGACCAGTCGCGCAGCGCTTCATTACAGGCATCTTTCAGCGTGGCAGAACCGCTGTGCACCGGGATCACTTCCGCCCCCATCAGACGCATACGGAACACGTTTGGCGACTGGCGCTCAACGTCCTTCGCCCCCATGTAAATGCGGCATTTCAGGCCGAGCAGGGCGCTGGCGAGCGCTGAGGCCACACCGTGCTGCCCCGCGCCGGTTTCGGCGATGATTTCGGTTTTACCCATCCGCTTCGCGAGCAGCGCCTGGCCCAGCACCTGGTTAGTTTTATGCGCGCCACCGTGCAGCAAATCTTCACGCTTAAGATACAGCGTAGTTTTAGTGCCTTCGGTCAGGTTGCGGCACTTTGTCAGCGCCGTCGGACGACCGGCGTAGTTTTTCAGCAGGTCAGTAAACTCCGCCTGAAACGCCGGATCTTTCTGTGCGCTCACGAACGCTTCTTCCAGCTGGCGCAGCGCGGGCATCAGGATTTGTGGGACATACATCCCACCGAACTCACCAAAATACGGGTTAAGTAATGTCGTCATCTTCTCTTCCTTAATATGCACGCAGAGTTTTAAATACCGATGCCAGCTTGCTGGCGTCTTTAATGCCCGGTTGGGACTCTACGCCTGAATTGAAATCGAGGCCGGCGCAGCCGGTTTTGGCCGCTTCCACACAGTTATCGGGGCTTAATCCCCCCGCCAGCAGGACATTGTCCAGCACTTCGCCACGCAGCAGTGACCAGTCGAAACGCTGCCCCGTGCCGCCCTGGCCGTTGTCGAGCACGTATTTATCAACATGCTTCAGGTTACGCGCTGGCAGGGTGGCGCCAACGCTTTGCGCTTTCCAGATCTGAACCTGAGGCGCCAGAGCATGTCGCAGAGCATCAATGTACGCCTGATCTTCATCGCCATGCAGCTGAACCGCGCTCAGGGATAACGCGTCCGCTTTAGCCGCAACGTCGTTAATATCCGCATCGCGGAACACGCCCACGTAGTTCAGTGGCGCAGCCGCCATCACCTTGCGCGCCTGTTCCTCATTAACGGCGCGAGGAGAGGACTCAACAAAGATCAGACCACCATAGATTGCGCCCGCTTCATATGCGGCCTGCGCATCCTGTTCACGGGTCAGGCCGCAGACTTTGTTCTCACCCAACAGCACGCGGCGCACGGCCGCATTAAGATCGTCGTGTTCCATCATCGCGGAGCCGATCAGGAAACCGTTGGCAAAGTGGCTGAGTTCGCGCACCTGAGCGTAGCTGTTTATCCCGGATTCGCTGATCACCGTGACGCCCGCGCCCAGACGCGGCGCAAGCTGGCGCGTACGGTTGAGGTCAATCGACAGGTCGCGCAGGTCGCGGTTGTTAATGCCGACCACTTTGGCTTCCAGCGCGATGGCGCGCTCCAGCTCCTCTTCGTTGCTCACTTCGGTCAGTACGCCCATATTCAGGCTGTGCGCGACGGCGGAGAGCTGGCGATACTGCTCGTCATCCAGCACGGAGAGCATCAGCAGGCAGGCATCGGCCTGGTAAAAGCGCGCCAGCCAGATCTGATACGGGTCGATAATAAAGTCTTTGCACAGAATCGGCTGCGGCGCGATGCCGCTGACTACGGGCAGAAAATCGAAGCTGCCCTGAAAATATTTCTCATCCGTCAGCACAGAAATGGCAGACGCATGATGCTTGTAGATACCGGCAATACGCGCCGGGTCGAAATCGTCACGGATCACGCCTTTGGACGGAGACGCTTTTTTACACTCCAGAATAAACGCGGTACGCGCGCCCTGAAGCGCATCATAAAAACGACGGCTGCTCGGAACGACGTCATTCTGAAAACTGGCGAGCGGCTGCTGTTGCTTGCGGGCTTCCACCCAGATGGCCTTATCGGCGACGATTTTCGCTAAAACGGTCTGCATTATTTACCCTCTTGCCGCAAGTGCGGTAACGCGATCGTAAGCTGCACCGGAGCGCAGTACGGCCAGAACTTTTTGGGCGTTGGCTTTTAGATCTTCCTCGCCATGTAAACGCATCAGCATGGCTACGTTGGCCGCCACGGCGGCCTCATGGGCGGCCTCACCTTTACCTTGTAATAAGCGCGTGAGAATGTCACGGTTTTCTTCCGGCGTGCCGCCCGCCAGGGCGTCCTGATGGTACGGGGTCAACCCGAAGTCAGCGGCCTCAAGCTGATAGTTCAGCACTTCGCCGTGATTCAGTTCCGCCACCAGCGTGGGCGCATGCAGGGAAACTTCATCCATCCCGCCGCTGTGTACCACGGCGGCGCGTTGGTAACCGAGGACGCGCAGCGTCTCCGCAATCGGCAGGACCAGCTCCGGGCTGTAAACGCCAATCAGCGCCAGCGGCGGGTGCGCCGGGTTAATGAGTGGACCGAGCACGTTAAACAGCGTGCGGGTTTTAAGCTGCTGGCGAACCGGCATCGCGTGGCGGAAACCGGTGTGATACTTCGGCGCAAACAGGAAACAGACGCCCAGGTCATCCAGCGCTTCACGGGAACGCTCGGCGTTCATGTCCAGGTTGATACCGAAAGCTGCCAGCAGGTCGGACGATCCTGAACGGCTGGACACGCTGCGGTTGCCGTGTTTCGCCACTTTCAGACCGCATGCCGCGGCCACAAAGGCGCTGGCGGTGGAAATATTGATACTGTTACTGCCGTCGCCACCGGTCCCGACAATATCGGCAAACGGGTAGTCCGGGCGCGGGAACGGGGCGGCATTTTCCAGCAGCGCGGTTGCCGCACCGGCGATCTCCTGCGGGCTTTCGCCGCGTACCTTCATGCTCACCAGCGCAGCGGCGAGCTGCTCAGGCTTCAGCTCGCCGCGCACGACGGCGGAGAACAGCTGATGGCTCTCCTGCTGGCTCAGGGTCTGAGCCTGATACAGTTTTTCCAGAATCGGTTGCAGGGTGTTGGTCTGCTCCAGCTTTTGCAGCGCCCAGTCGAGCGTTTGCTCCAGCAGGCGCGCGCCGTTGGACGTCAGGATAGATTCCGGGTGGAACTGCATCCCGCAGACGCGATCCGCATCATGACGCACCGCCATCACCATCCCTTCAAACGAGGCGTTAATGGTCAGCCCGGCCGGAATGTTGCTGCCAACCAGCGAGTGGTAACGCGCTACCGGAAGCGGGTTCGGCAGCCCGGCAAACATCGCCTGACCGTCATGTTCAATGCTTGACGCTTTACCATGCAGGATCTCCCCCGCCTGACCCACGTAACCGCCGTAGGCTTCGACAATCGCCTGATGGCCAAGGCAGATGCCGATAATCGGCAGCTTGCCGCGCATACGGGTCAACAGCTCAGGCATACAGCCTGCTTCGCTCGGTGCGCCTGGGCCCGGGGAGAGCATCAGCACCGGGTTTTGCATGGTCGCCAGGCGGTCAATCAGCGTCTGGGCCGGAACGTGGTTGCGATAGATAACAACGTTGTGACCATTCGCACGCAGCTGATCTGCCAGGTTGTAGGTAAAGGAGTCGATATTATCGAGCAGCAGAATGTCAGCCATCAGAAAATCTCCTGTGCATGGTGTGCGGTAGCAATGGCGCGCAGTACCGCGCGCGCTTTACTGCGGGTTTCGTCGGCTTCCGACTGCGGAACAGAATCCAGCACAATTCCGGCCCCGGCCTGGACGGTGGCAATGCCGTCCTCAACGTAGGCGGAGCGGATCACGATGCAGGTATCAAGGTCACCGTGAGCGGTGAAATAGCCCACGGCACCACCGTAGCTGCCGCGACGGCGGCCTTCAGCTTCGGCAATCAGCTGCATGGCGCGGACTTTCGGCGCGCCGCTCAACGTACCCATGTTCATGCAGGCGCGGTAAGCGTGCAGGACGTCGAGGTCGTGGCGCAGCTCACCCACCACGCGGGAGACCAGGTGCATGACGAAGGAGTAGCGGTCGACTTTGGTCAGGTCCGCCACGTAGCGGCTGCCAGGCGTGCAAATGCGTGCCAGATCGTTACGCGCCAGGTCAACCAGCATCAGGTGTTCGGAGAGCTCTTTATGGTCGGTACGCATTTCCAGTTCAATGCGGCTGTCGAGATCGCGGTCCAGGGAGCCATCGGCACGACGGCCGCGTGGGCGGGTTCCCGCTATCGGGTAGATCTCAATCTGGCGGCTGGTGGCGTCGTACTTGAGGGAGCTTTCCGGCGACGCGCCAAACAGGGTGAAATCATTGTCCTGCATAAAGAACATGTAAGGGCTTGGGTTGCTCTTTTTAAGCACATCGTAAGCCGCCAGCGGCGACGGGCAGGGTAGTGAGAAGCGACGGGACGGCACCACCTGGAATATCTCCCCGGCACGAATCGCTTTTTGCATCTGACGCACCACCGCGCCGTACTGATCGTCGGTCTGACTCACCTCGCAGGTCATCTTTTCAACACGCTGCACCGGGAGTGCGGGCGGTGCTTCCGACATCTGCTGTTGCAGTTGGGCGATGCGCTGCGCGAGGCGATTTTTCTCAGACGCAGACGGCGTGAACAGGCTGGCCTGGATGCGGGTGTATTTTCTCTGATGGTCGATCACCAGCAGGGTTTCGGCCAGGTAGAAGCAGTAGTCCGGGCAGCGGTTACCCTGCTCGGTTTGGGGTAAATCTTCAAAGCCAGCAACCAGGTCGTAAGCAAACAGCCCGCCAAAGAACATTGCTTCGCGCTCATCTTCCGGTACGGCCACCAAATTTTGCAGCAGACGGAAGGCGTCAAAAACGGAGAGCGAGCAGAGGCGGGCATCCTCATCCAGCAGCTGGCTTACCGGTGGGAAATGCAGAATTCTCAGGTCCGGATGACGCTCATTTTCAATACCTGAAGGCAGAGCCGCATCCAGCAGCGGCAGCAGCGACGCGCCATTCTCAGATAACGCCTTAATAGTGACGGTGTCACCCGACGCGGTAATGCGTAACGCGCTGTCAACCAGCAGCAGGCTTTTGAGATCGTCCTTGCTGTCGATATCAGCAGATTCCAGCAGCAGCGTCGCAGGACGTGCACCGCACACCTGATGAAACAGCGCGGTAGGGTTATGGCGATAGGCCGCCTCGCAGGTCAGCAGTTCGAGGTGGGGTTTGGCTGTTTGCATGTTGTTGTTCTCATATTCTGTTCAAAAAAAAGCCCGCTGGGTAGCGGGCTGGGTATCTGTTTGCTTATCGCAGACGCGTGACACTGCCCGAAGATCAGGAAGTACGCCACCAACCGTGCAGAGCGAAATGTGCTGTCATTTTCAGATACCTTTCTCGTGTGAACTTGCGTACTAGTTAACTGGTTCGATGGCGTGTTGTCAACCCCTGATTTCAGTATTTCACGGTTAGTCGGTATCATAGGGGCTTCGGATGTCTCCAACCTGTTATGGGAAGTGCTTTGAGCGATACCACCTACGCCGTAATTTATGATTTACACAGCCATACGCAGGCTTCAGATGGCCTGCTGACACCCGAAGCTCTGGTCCATCGCGCCGTTGAAATGCGTGTCGGCACGCTGGCAATAACCGATCACGATACCACTGACGGCATTCCCGCCGCGCGCGCCGAGATTGTCCGCAGCGGACTGGCGCTGGATCTGGTGGCCGGGGTTGAGATCTCGACGGTCTGGGAAAACCACGAAATTCATATCGTTGGCCTGAACATCGATATAGAACATCCGGCCATGCGTGCTTTTTTGCAAGAACAAAAAACACGCCGCAATCAACGCGCGGAGATGATTGGCGAACGTCTGGAAAAAGCGCATATTCCCGGTGCGCTGGAAGGCGCGCGAAAGCTGGCGAACGGTGGGGCGGTGACGCGCGGCCATTTCGCCCGTTTTCTGGTGGACGCTGGTAAGGCGACGACCATGGCGAATGTCTTTAAAAAGTATCTGGCGCGCGGGAAAACCGGATACGTTCCCCCACAGTGGTGTACAATAAAACAAGCTATTGATGTGATTCATCATTCTGGCGGTAAGGCCGTGCTGGCCCATCCGGGGCGGTATAATCTTTCTGCTAAATGGCTGAAAAGACTGCTGGCACACTTTGCCGAATGCGGCGGTGAGGCGATGGAAGTTGCCCAGTGTCAGCAGGCACCCAATGAACGTTCGCAGCTCGCGACCTACGCCCGTCAGTTTGGCCTGCTTGGCTCACAGGGTTCAGATTTCCATCAGCCCTGCGCGTGGATTGAACTGGGGCGCAAGCTCTGGTTACCCGCGGGCGTTGAGCCTGTCTGGCAGCTCTGGGAACAGCCACAGCAAATTGAAGAGAGGGAAGTATGAGTCAGTTTTTCTATATCCATCCGGATAACCCCCAGCCACGTCTGATTAATCAGGCCGTGGAGATCGTCCGCAAAGGCGGCGTTATTGTCTACCCAACCGATTCTGGCTATGCGCTGGGCTGTAAAATCGAGGACAAAGGGGCGATGGAGCGCATCTGTCGCATCCGCCAGCTGCCGGACGGCCACAACTTCACCCTGATGTGTCGCGATCTCTCTGAGCTGTCGACCTATGCTTATGTTGATAACGTGGCGTTTCGCCTGATTAAGAACAACACGCCCGGTAACTACACCTTCATTCTGAAAGGGACAAAAGAGGTACCGCGTCGTCTGTTGCAGGAAAAACGTAAAACCATCGGCATGCGCGTGCCGTCGAACCCGATTGCCCAGGCGCTGCTTGAAACCCTCGGCGAGCCGATGCTCTCCACATCGCTGATGCTGCCGGGCAGTGAGTTTACCGAGTCCGACCCGGAAGAGATCAAAGATCGTCTGGAGAAGGTGGTGGAGCTGATTATTCATGGCGGCTATCTTGGCCAGCAGCCGACCACCGTGGTGGATCTCACCGAAGATGCGCCAGAAGTGATTCGTGAAGGCGTGGGCGATGTTAAGCCTTTCTTGTAAGGGTGTAAGCAGATATACTACGCGGCCATCAAAGCAGGGCGCCGCCCTGTTTTTGACCTGATTCGACGCCTGTGAAGGCGACACCTGAGGAAGCTCAATGAGCGAGAAGTTACAGAAAGTGCTGGCGCGTGCCGGCCACGGTTCGCGCCGTGAAATCGAAGCCATTATTGAAGCAGGCCGCGTGAGTGTGGACGGTAAAATCGCCACGCTCGGTGACCGCGTTGAAATCGTACCGGGGCTGAAGATCCGCATTGACGGCCATCTTATCTCCGTGAAAGAGTCTGCTGAACAGATCTGCCGCGTGCTGGCATACTACAAGCCGGAAGGCGAACTGTGTACCCGCAACGATCCGGAAGGCCGCCCGACGGTGTTTGACCGTCTGCCAAAACTGCGTGGCGCCCGCTGGATTGCCGTAGGACGTCTGGACGTGAACACCTGCGGCCTGCTGCTGTTCACCACCGATGGTGAACTGGCAAACCGTCTGATGCACCCGAGTCGTGAAGTGGAACGTGAATACGCCGTTCGTGTTTTCGGCCAGGTTGATGAAAACAAACTGCGCGACCTGTCGCGTGGCGTTCAACTGGAGGACGGCCCAGCGGCGTTCAAAACCATCAAGTTTACCGGTGGTGAAGGCATTAACCAGTGGTACAACGTTACCCTGACAGAGGGACGTAACCGCGAGGTGCGTCGTCTCTGGGAAGCGGTAGGCGTGCAGGTTAGCCGCCTGATCCGTGTCCGTTACGGCGACATCCTGCTGCCAAAAGGCCTGCCGCGTGGGGGATATACCGAACTGGATCTGACTCAGACCAACTACCTGCGCGATCTGGTTGGCCTGACGCCAGAAACCTCGTCGAAAGTGGCGGTAGAGAAAGATCGTCGTCGCATGAAGGCGAATCAGATCCGCCGTGCGGTGAAGCGTCACAGCCAGGTCAGCAGCAATCGCCGCTCTGGCAGCCGTAATAACAACGGTTAATTGAAAAGCCCGGTGAATACACCGGGCTTTTTTTCTTCAGTAATCAATCCCAATTTGCGCTTTGATTCCCGCATCGAACGCATGCTTAACCGGACGCAGCTCGCTGACGGTATCGGCCAGCTCCAGAATATCCCGATGACACCCGCGCCCCGTGACAATAACCGTCTGATGCGCTGGGCGGTTTTTCAGGGCAGCCAGCACGGCCTCCAGCGACAGATAGTCGTAGGCGACCATATAGGTGATCTCATCCAGCAACACCATGTTCAACGACGGGTCAGAGAGCATCCTTTTAGCATGCTCCCAGACGGCGAGGCAGGCTGCGGTATCGGTTTCCCGGTTCTGGGTATCCCAGGTAAAACCGGTCGCCATCACCTGAAACTCAACGCCATGCGGCTCGAGCAGATTACGCTCGCCGTTGGGCCATTCACCCTTGATAAACTGGATCACGCCCACTTTCTGCCCATGTCCGACTGCGCGGGTGGCGGTACCAAATGCGGCGGTGGTTTTTCCTTTACCGTTGCCGGTGAACACGATGAGGATCCCGCGCTCGTCCTGAGCGGCTGCCACGCGTGCATCAACCTGTTCTTTCAGACGCTGCTGGCGCTGCTGATGACGATCTTCACTCATTGCGATATCCCCGGTTTGCGGCCTGGCTGGGCATCGAAGGTCATTCCGGTTTTACGACGGCTGTCGTCACCCATCAGCCACAGGTAAAGAGGCATAATATCGGCCGGGGTTTTAAGCTTTTGCGGATCTTCTGTCGGGAAGGCGCTGGCACGCATTTTGGTGCGCGTACCGCCCGGGTTAATACAGTTAACCCGCAGGTGGCGGCTTTGGTACTCTTCGGCCAGCACCTGCATCATTCCTTCGGTGGCAAATTTTGAGACGGCGTAAGCCCCCCAGTTCGCACGCCCCTGACGCCCCACGCTGGAGGAGGTAAAGACCAGCGAGCCGGAATCGGAGTTGAGTAATAAAGGAAGCAAGGCCTGGGTCAGAAAAAACGTCCCGTTGACGTTAACCTGCATCACCTGCTGCCAAATCTCTGGATCCTGTTCATCCATCGGGCGCACTTCGCCCAGTAACCCCGCGTTGTGCAGTACGCCATCCAGACGCGGATAATGCGTGCTGATACGCTGGGCAAGGGCCTGACATGACGCTGGCGTACAGGTCAGCAGATCGAGCGTATACCAGGGCGTGGGGGTACCGCCGGCGTTTTCGATTTCACGAGCGACGGCCTTGAGCTTTTCTTCATTACGTCCCAGCAGAATAAGGCTCGCACCGTATTCAGAATAGGTCAGCGCCGCTTCGCGACCAATCCCGTCGCTGGCACCGGTAACCAGAATGATGCGGTTCTGTAGAAGGTTTTTTTGTGGCTGATAATGCACGGTGGCTCCTCAGGCGCATTGGGCGTAACTTGCACCTTTATTTATGACTTTTCGGCTTTATGCCCGAAACAGCGTCAGAATTCAATCAGTCTACAGGACAGATCGCTGGGAAATTAACAATTTGCAAAGATTTAAACCAGCAACGGGGGATTCCTGAAGCCGCCTCGCAGAGGTAATGTCCAGAGCGAGACGCCTGCGCAGGGCTGTTGTACACTGGCGTGAAAGATTCGTGGTTAAATCAAGGTGGAACGCGTGGAATTACTTTCTCAGTATGGGTTGTTTTTGGCCAAAATCGCGACGGTGGTTATAGCTGTCGCGGTGATTGCCGTCCTGATTGTCAACCTGACGCAGCGTAAGCGTCAGCGTGGTGAGTTACGCATTACCCGCCTGAGCGAACAGTATAAAGAGATGCAGGAGGAGATGTCTCTGGCGCTGCTTGACGATCATCAACAGAAGCTGTGGCTAAAAGCCCAGAAGAAAAAACATAAGCAGGACGCCAAAGCTGCGAAGGCGAAAGCTAAACTCGCCACGCCACAGGCTGACGCAAAACCGCGCGTCTATGTGCTCGATTTTAAAGGTAGCATGGATGCGCATGAAGTCTCCTCACTGCGTGAAGAAGTGACGGCGGTGCTGGCCGTGGCGACAGCCCAGGATCAGGTGGTGGTACGCCTTGAAAGCCCGGGTGGCGTAGTGCATGGGTATGGACTGGCGGCTTCGCAGTTACAACGTCTGCGGGATAAACAGATCCCGCTCACCGTGGCGGTAGATAAGGTCGCGGCGAGTGGCGGCTATATGATGGCGTGCGTGGCGGATAAAATCGTCGCGGCACCGTTCTCCATTATCGGCTCGATTGGGGTAGTCGCGCAGATCCCTAACTTCAATCGTTTCCTGAAAAACAAAGAGATCGACATTGAACTGCATACGGCGGGCCAGTACAAACGTACGCTGACGCTGCTCGGCGAAAATACCGAAGAGGGACGGCAGAAGTTCCGGGAAGATCTGAACGAAACCCACCATCTGTTCAAAGATTTCGTGCACCGCATGCGCCCAACGCTGGACATTGAGCAGGTGGCTACGGGCGAACACTGGTACGGCACGCAGGCGCAGGAGAAAGGGCTGGTGGATGAAGTGGGTACCAGCGACGACCTCCTGCTCAACCTGATGGACGGCCGTGAGCTGGTGGGGGTGCGCTTCACCCGACGTAAGCGCCTGCTCGACCGTTTTACCAATAGCGCGGCAGAAAGCGCGGATCGCCTGCTGCTACGCTGGTTGCAGCGCGGACAAAAGCCGCTGTTGTAAAGAAAAACGCGAGGCAGATGCCTCGCGTTTTCGTTTTAATCGACCAGGTGGTACTTCTCTGAGAGGGTATGCGCCAGGTATTTAAACATGTTAAATACGGCGGTGCTTTTTGGGGTGGGTAATCCTTGTTCATCAAGGAAGTATTCACCGCTGAACACCAGCACGCCATTACGTTGTTCCACGCCAGTCGCTTCAATCCCCGCCAGGGTGTCTTCATGGTCGCGAATGAGTTTGTTTGCTTCGATAAGCAGTGAAGCTCGGTCAATGGGTTGGGTCGTATTCTGCATATTCCACTCCTTAAACAGTGACAATAGTCTACGCCTGGGTCGCTTCGGGGGCAAATTTTCCCTGTTATCCGAGGGGATAAGGAACAGGGGCTGGCTGGCGGGATTTGCTTTTGCATGCTAATAAAGTTGCGTAACGAATTTTATCAGGTACAGTGTGCGCTTTCGTCATTCTGGCAACAGAATTGCTTGACATTCGACCGGGAATTCGTCACGAATGAACTTTGATGTGAGAAAAATACCCGAAAACTCAATGACCTGGATGTCGCCATTCTGACGTTCGGTAACACATAGGGGTTGATATCCCCTGACGACGTCGCAATATCAATGGCTCGTCGTCAGCGGAAGGGAAATCAACGTGCGGCGTATTCCTGGAAGAATTAAATTAGGTAAAGGTGAATATGGGTAAAGCTCTCGTCATCGTTGAGTCCCCGGCAAAAGCCAAAACGATCAATAAATATCTGGGCAATGACTACGTGGTTAAGTCCAGCGTTGGTCACATTCGCGACTTGCCGACCAGTGGCTCAGCCAGCAAAAAGAGCGCAGACTCTACCTCCACCAAAGGGGCTAAAAAGCCTAAAAAGGATGAACGTAGCGCGCTTGTCAACCGCATGGGTGTTAACCCATGGCACAACTGGGATGCACATTACGAAGTGCTGCCAGGCAAAGAAAAAGTCGTTAACGAGCTGAAACAGCTTGCTGAAAAAGCAGACCACATTTATCTCGCAACCGACCTTGACCGCGAAGGGGAGGCCATCGCATGGCACCTGCGGGAAGTGATCGGGGGTGATGACAAACGCTACAGCCGTGTAGTGTTCAACGAAATTACAAAGAATGCGATTCGTCAGGCGTTTGAAAAGCCGGGTGAACTGAATATCGACCGTGTTAACGCTCAGCAGGCGCGTCGCTTTATGGACCGCGTTGTAGGCTACATGGTCTCGCCGTTGCTGTGGAAAAAGGTCGCTCGCGGCCTGTCTGCGGGGCGTGTGCAGTCTGTTGCTGTTCGTCTTGTTGTTGAGCGTGAACGCGAGATCAAAGCGTTCGTCCCGGAAGAGTTCTGGGAAGTGGATGCGAATGTCACCACGCCGGGCGGCGATGCGCTGCCGTTGCAGGTGAGCCACCACAACGACAAACCGTTCCGTCCTGAAAATCGCGATCAGACCATGGCCGCCGTGGCGCTGCTGGAAAAAGCGCGTTATCAGGTTCTGGATCGTGAAGACAAACCGACCAGCAGCAAGCCTGGCGCACCGTTTATCACGTCAACGCTTCAGCAGGCGGCGAGTACGCGTCTGGGTTACGGCGTGAAGAAAACCATGATGATGGCCCAGCGTTTGTATGAAGCGGGTTACATCACCTACATGCGTACTGACTCCACCAACCTGAGCCAGGATGCTGTCAACATGGTGCGCGGCTATATCGAGGACAACTTCGGTAAGAAATACCTGCCGGACAGTCCTAATCAGTACGCCAGCAAAGAGAATTCTCAGGAAGCGCACGAAGCGATTCGACCTTCTGACGTTTCCGTTCTGGCAGAATCGCTGAAAGATATGGAAGCGGACGCCCAGAAGCTGTATCAGCTGATCTGGCGCCAGTTCGTAGCCTGCCAGATGACGCCAGCGAAATACGACTCCACCACGCTGACCGTCGGCGCGGGTGATTTCCGCCTGAAAGCGCGCGGCCGTATTCTGCGCTTCGACGGCTGGACAAAAGTGATGCCTGCGCTGCGTAAAGGTGATGAAGACAGAACGCTGCCTTCAGTCAACAAAGGTGACGAGCTGTCGCTGGTTGATCTGGTCCCGGCTCAGCACTTCACCAAGCCACCTGCGCGCTTTAGCGAAGCATCGCTGGTGAAAGAGCTGGAAAAACGCGGAATCGGTCGCCCGTCCACCTATGCGTCAATCATTTCGACCATTCAGGATCGTGGATACGTTCGCGTTGAGAACCGTCGTTTCTATGCTGAAAAAATGGGGGAGATTGTCACCGACCGTCTGGAAGCGAACTTCCGCGAGTTGATGAACTATGACTTCACCGCGCAGATGGAAGACAGCCTCGATGAGGTTGCCAGCCATAAGGCAGAGTGGAAGAAAGTTCTCGACAGCTTCTTCAGCGATTTTACCAATCAGCTTGAGAAAGCCGAGAAAGATCCTGAAGAGGGCGGCATGCTGCCTAACCAGATGGTACTGACGAGCATCGACTGCCCAACCTGTGGCCGTAAAATGGGGATCCGTACCGCGACCACGGGCGTGTTCCTCGGTTGCTCTGGTTATGCGCTGTCGCCGAAAGAGCGTTGCAAAACCACCATCAACCTCGTGCCGGAGAACGAAGTTCTCAACGTGCTGGAAGGTGACGATGCGGAGACCAACGCACTGCGCGCCAAACGCCGCTGTAAGAAATGCGGCACGGCGATGGACAGCTACCTGATCGATCCAAAACGCAAACTGCACGTTTGTGGCAATAACCCGACCTGCGATGGTTATGAGATCGAAGAAGGTGAGTTCCGCATTAAGGGCTATGATGGTCCAATCGTTGAGTGTGAGAAATGTGGTTCCGAAATGCACCTGAAAATGGGACGCTTCGGTAAGTACATGGCATGCACCAACGACGACTGTAAAAACACGCGTAAGATCCTGCGTAACGGTGAAGTTGCGCCGCCGAAGGAAGATCCGGTTCCGCTCCCTGAGCTGCCGTGCGAGAAGTCAGACGCGTATTTCGTGCTGCGTGACGGCGCTGCCGGGGTATTCCTGGCGGCCAACACCTTCCCGAAATCGCGCGAAACCCGTGCGCCGCTGGTAGAAGAGCTGTACCGCTTCCGCGACCGTCTGCCGGAGAAACTGCGTTACCTGGCCGATGCGCCACAGCAGGATCCGGAAGGCAATAAAACCGTGGTGCGCTTCAGCCGTAAAACGAAGCAGCAGTACGTGGCGGCAGAGAAAGAGGGCAAAGCGACCGGATGGTCAGCCTTCTTTGTCGACGGGAAATGGGTTGAAGGCAAGAAATAATCTTTCCTTACCGTAACTTACCTGTGAAAGGGCCGGACTTCCGGCCCTTTTTTATTACGTTGTTATTATTTTTTGTTCCGTACTATACAGCCTGGCTATAAATGATATAGTGGTTATAGTTAACCCGTTTCTTATTATCAAATCGTCTTAAGCGATTGACGCATGCGCTAAATCGGATGGTCTGGCATGAAATTACAGCAGCTTCGCTATATCGTTGAGGTCGTCAATCATAACCTCAATGTCTCTTCCACCGCAGAAGGTCTTTATACCTCTCAGCCCGGCATCAGTAAGCAGGTGCGTATGCTGGAGGATGAGTTAGGTATTCAGATATTTGCCCGCAGCGGTAAGCACCTGACTCAGGTCACGCCGGCAGGACAGGAAATCATACGCATCGCACGGGAAGTGCTCTCCAAAGTCGACGCCATTAAATCCGTCGCCGGGGAGCATACCTGGCCTGATAAAGGCTCTCTGTATATTGCCACCACGCATACACAGGCGCGTTATGCACTTCCCGGGGTGATCAAAGGTTTTATCGAACGCTATCCCCGCGTTTCCCTGCATATGCATCAGGGCTCACCGACGCAAATCGCAGAGGCCGTGTCTAAAGGTAATGCAGACTTCGCTATCGCGACGGAAGCGCTCCATCTGTACGATGATCTGGTCATGCTCCCGTGCTACCACTGGAACCGCTCTATTGTTGTGACCCCGGAGCACCCGCTGGCGGGGAAGGGCGAAGTGACAATCGAAGAACTGGCGCAATACCCGCTGGTGACCTATACGTTCGGCTTTACGGGCCGGTCTGAACTGGACACCGCGTTTAACCGCGCCGGATTAACGCCACGGATTGTCTTTACGGCGACGGATGCGGACGTCATAAAAACGTATGTGCGTCTGGGCCTGGGCGTTGGGGTTATTGCCAGCATGGCGGTGGATCCTGTCTCAGACCCGGATCTGGTGCGTCTGGATGCGCATGATATTTTCAGCCACAGCACCACCAAGATAGGTTTTCGTCGCAGCACGTTCCTGCGCAGCTATATGTATGATTTTATTCAACGCTTCGCGCCACATTTAACGCGCGACGTGGTGGATACAGCTGTAGCGTTACGCTCCAATGAAGACATCGAAGAGATGTTTAAAGACATAAAACTTCCCGCCAAATAATCACACCCGGTATCTTTCTGGTACGGAAAGATACCGTCATTCCCCTTTAAACCTGAATTAGAATTATCATCATCTACGTCCACTGTCATATATCGTCATAACCCATTAAATGACTATGGTTTTACTGTCGCAAATTTGCGACAAAAGTAGAAACTAATTTACAGGTGTGCAAATTATTCTTTTCAATTATTTATTTCGGGTCAAAAGATTGAATTTTCCCAGGCCCAGATACGTAAATTCACTGGCTTTTCGGCTAAAGTTTCTTTAGGATTTATCTCATCAGATGATTACTTGTGCCAATTGTTTGGTCTCTAAATGATAAGCGATGTCGATTGTATGAGGTTAGCAATGCCGTCAGGAAGTGAAGAACCGCAAAGGGATCCCGCGCTTAAGCGTAAAGCCTGGCTGGCGGTATTTCTTGGCTCTGCCCTGTTCTGGGTGGTGGTTGCTCTTCTTGTCTGGAATTACTGGGGTTGATTATGGTCATGACGGTGCGTACAGAAGCGAGAAAAGAGATGTGTCAGCTTCGTGACAATGCTCACAAAGCCCGTAAGGCGCCAGCAACCAGCGTGCCAGCTTCCTGGAAACTGACGCCACAGCAGCAGGCCTTTATTGATGTGTTCGCGGAAGACGAACCCAAAAAACAATAATTTTGAATTTTGCGTAATGATGCAAATAGTCTGAATAAAGACTGTGCGCTTTTGTACTCCTTAATAAATACACATCAGCAATATAGAACGAGGGCAGACCTCGCAACCTTAAATAATTAAAGTCTGGTGTCCCTATGATGAATAACATGACAACCGTAAAATACTGGTCATGGCTCGGCGTATTCTCAGCGTCGATCCTCTTCTGGTGTCAGCTCCTCTGGCTGGCCTTGCACTAAATCGTAAAACCTCGCCACGGCGGGGTTTTTTGTTTTATCCCTCGTGTTGGACCATTCCTAAATTTATCAATTTGGGTTGTTATCAAAACGTTACGACATCTTTGTGTTATCTTTAATTACAGCCCTGATGATTGTCAGGACATCCCTGTTTTTAAGGAGGAGCTTATGTCGTTAACCCTACGCGAAGCCAGTAAGGACACATTACAGGCGGAAAATAAAACCTGGCGCTACTATAGCTTATCGCTGGCTGCCAGAACGCTTGGGGACATTTCGCGGTTACCCAAGTCGTTGAAAGTCTTACTGGAAAACCTCTTGCGCTGGCAGGATGGCGACTCGGTTACCGAGGAGGATATCCAGGCTCTGGCAGGGTGGCTGAAGAATGCACATGCAGACAGAGAAATTGCCTATCGCCCGGCCAGGGTGCTTATGCAGGATTTCACCGGCGTACCAGCGGTTGTGGATTTGGCTGCCATGCGTGAAGCCGTTAAGCGTCTCGGGGGCGATACTGCTAAGGTTAACCCCCTGTCCCCGGTAGACCTCGTCATTGACCACTCCGTCACCGTCGATCACTTTGGTGACGACGATGCTTTCGGCGAAAACGTCCGTCTGGAGATGGAACGTAACCATGAACGCTACGTATTTCTGAAATGGGGTCAGCAGGCGTTCAGCCGCTTCAGCGTTGTTCCACCGGGCACCGGCATTTGTCACCAGGTCAACCTGGAATATCTCGGCAAAGCCGTCTGGAGTGAATTGCAGGATAAAGAGTGGGTGGCTTACCCGGATACGCTGGTGGGCACCGATTCACACACAACCATGATTAACGGCCTTGGCGTTCTGGGTTGGGGCGTCGGTGGTATTGAAGCGGAAGCGGCCATGCTCGGCCAGCCGGTATCAATGCTCATTCCCGATGTGGTGGGCTTTAAGCTGACCGGTAAATTGTCCGAAGGCATCACCGCCACGGATCTGGTTCTGACGGTCACCCAGATGCTGCGTAAGCATGGTGTGGTGGGTAAATTCGTTGAATTTTATGGCGATGGTCTGGATTCCTTGCCGCTGGCGGACCGGGCCACCATCGCCAATATGGCGCCGGAATATGGCGCGACCTGCGGCTTTTTCCCGATTGATAGCGTTACGCTGGAGTATATGCGCCTCAGTGGTCGCAGCGAGGAGCAGGTGGCTCTCGTTGAGGCCTACACCAAAGCGCAGGGCATGTGGCGTAACCCGGGTGACGAGCCGGTATTTACCAGTACGCTGGAACTGGATATGGGCACCGTTGAGGCAAGCCTCGCAGGGCCAAAACGTCCGCAGGACCGCGTCGCCCTGAGCAACGTTCCCAAAGCCTTTGCCGCCAGCAATGAGCTGGAGGTTAACGCCGCGCAAAAAGATCACCGTCCGGTGGACTATGTTCTGAACGGGCATCAGTATCAGCTTCCTGACGGCGCCGTGGTGATCGCCGCTATCACTTCCTGTACCAACACGTCCAACCCGAGTGTGTTAATGGCTGCCGGGCTGCTGGCAAAAAAAGCGGTAGAACTGGGGCTCAAGCCACAGCCGTGGGTTAAAGCCTCTCTGGCGCCTGGTTCGAAAGTGGTTTCCGATTATCTGGCGCAGGCCAGACTCACGCCTTACCTCGACGAGCTGGGCTTCAACCTGGTGGGCTACGGCTGTACGACCTGTATCGGTAACTCTGGTCCACTGCCTGAGCCTATTGAAGTGGCGATCAGGCAGGGTGATTTGACCGTTGGCGCGGTACTTTCTGGTAACCGAAACTTTGAAGGGCGTATTCATCCGCTGGTGAAAACCAACTGGCTGGCCTCGCCGCCGCTGGTTGTAGCCTATGCGCTGGCCGGAAACATGAACATTAACCTGGCGACCGATCCGATTGGTCACGATCGCAAAAATGAACCGGTCTATCTGAAAGACATCTGGCCATCATCGCGTGAAATTGCGCGCGCGGTAGAGAAAGTTTCCACCGAGATGTTCCGCAAAGAGTATGCGGAAGTGTTCGAAGGCACAGCGGAATGGAAAGCGATCGACGTGGTGGGTTCCGATACCTATGACTGGCAGGATGATTCCACCTATATTCGCCTGTCGCCATTCTTCGACGAAATGCTGGCGGAGCCTGCACCGCTGAAAGATATTCACGGCGCGCGGATCCTGGCGATGCTGGGCGATTCCGTCACCACCGACCATATCTCTCCGGCTGGGAGCATCAAGGCGGACAGTCCGGCAGGTCGGTATCTGCAAAGCCGTGGCGTGGAACGTCGCGATTTCAACTCCTACGGTTCGCGCCGTGGTAACCACGAAGTGATGATGCGCGGGACCTTTGCCAACATCCGCATTCGCAATGAAATGGTTCCGGGCGTGGAAGGGGGCATGACGCGCCACCTGCCGGATACAGAGGTCATTTCAATTTATGACGCAGCCATGAAGTATCAGCAGGAGGGGACGCCGCTGGCCGTTATTGCCGGTAAAGAGTACGGCTCCGGTTCCAGTCGCGACTGGGCGGCAAAAGGTCCGCGTCTGCTCGGGGTTCGCGTGGTGATTGCCGAATCCTTTGAACGTATCCACCGCTCAAACCTGATCGGCATGGGGATCTTGCCGCTGGAGTTCCCGCAGGGCGTGACGCGTAAAACGCTGGGTCTGACCGGGGAAGAGCAGATTGATATCAGCGGTCTGCAAAATCTGCAACCGGGTAAAACCGTTCCGGTGAAATTAACGCGCGCAGATGGTACGACAGAAGTGCTGGATTGCCGGTGTCGTATTGATACGGCAACAGAGCTGACCTATTACCAGAACGACGGCATTTTACATTATGTAATTCGTAAGATGCTGGACTGATAAAATCGCCCGGCACATGTGCCGGGCGTTTTGCGTTTACTCGCTCAGCAGATGCCCCATTTTGGCGGCTTTAGTATCGAGGTAGTGCGCGTTTTTCGGGTTGCGGCCGACAATCAGCGGCACGCGTTCCACGATATTGATGCCCGCTTCAGTGAGGATTTCCACTTTCTTCGGGTTATTGGTCAACAGACGCACTTCGTCCACGCCCAGCAGCTTGAACATATCTGCGCACAGGGTGAAATCGCGCTCGTCAGCAGCAAAGCCGAGCTGATGGTTCGCTTCGACGGTATCGTAGCCCTGATCCTGCAACGCGTAGGCGCGGATTTTATTCAGCAGGCCAATATTGCGTCCTTCCTGACGGTGATACAGCAGAACGCCACGTCCTTCCTCTGCGATATGAGAAAGGGCGGCTTCAAGCTGGAAACCGCAGTCGCACCGCAGGCTGAACAGCGCGTCACCGGTCAGACACTCTGAATGAACGCGGGACAGCACCGGCGTTTGCCCCGAAATGTCGCCGAATACCAGGGCGACGTGATCTTGCCCGGTTGCCAGTTCTTCAAAACCCACCATCAGGAAATCGCCCCATGGGGTTGGCAGTTTGGCTTCTGCCACACGTTTAAGCTGCATGTGATTCTCCAGACCAGGCTGACACGTTTCGTGCCTTTGCCCCATTATGCTTTCTGTATTGGACTATTTTGCCACAAGCCCGGCAACTTCACCTAATCACCACCACGCTTTACAAACGTTAAACGCACAATCCGACATATCCACCTGAATGAAGAAATTCAGTTATGATTGTGGTGCTTAGTGAAAAAGGAGAGGACATGCTTTCGATTGCCAGACGAACGGCCGCAGGTGCCGCCGTATTGCTCGTTATACCCCTGGTCGTTTGGTTCTCCGGCTGGATGTGGCAGCCCGGACAAAACGAGACGTGGCTGAAAGCCCTATACTGGATAACCGAGACGGTCACCCAGCCGTGGGGGATTATTACGCACGTGCTGCTCTGTGGCTGGTTCCTGTGGTGCCTGCGCTTTCGCCTTCGTGCGGCGCTGGTACTGTTTGCCATTCTCGGCGGGGCCATACTCATCGGGCAGGGGGTGAAGTCGTGGGTGAAAGATCGCGTGCAGGAACCCCGTCCTTTCGTCGTCTGGCTGGAAAAAACGCACCATGTTCCGGTGGATGAGTTCTACAATTTAAAGCGTAAAGATCGCGGTGCGCTGGTAAAGGAGCAGCTTGCGGAACAACAGGATATCCCGACCTTTTTACGCAAACACTGGCAAAAAGAGACCGGCTTTGCGTTTCCTTCCGGGCATACGATGTTTGCTGCCAGCTGGGCGCTACTTGGCGTAGGACTGCTGTGGCCGCGTCGGCGTACCCTCACGATTGCGATTTTGCTGGTCTGGGCGACAGGCGTAATGGGCAGCCGGATGCTGCTGGGGATGCACTGGCCGCGTGATTTGGTGGTGGCAACGCTGATCTCGTGGGTACTGGTGACGCTGGCGACCTGGCTTGCACAACGTTTTTGTGGACCCCTGACGCCGCCGCCGGAAGAGAAGGAAGAAATAGCCGAAAGGGAGTCTGGCGGAACCTGAAGGTTGATATTCCGCATTTTGACCATAAATCCATGTAGGGCGCATTACTTTTTCCATTTCGCGCCCGCCACTAAAATGGTAGCTTATAAGGCTGATTGCAGTGAGTTGAACACGCTTTATACGCTCGAACCACATAACGGGAAGTCATGTGAAATATTTACTCATTTTCTTACTGGTGTTGGCGATTTTTGTCATTTCAGTCACATTGGGCGCGCAAAACGATCAACAGGTAAGTTTCAACTATCTGCTGGCGCAGGGCGAGTACCGGGTGTCGAGCCTGCTGGCTGTGTTATTCGCGGCGGGGTTTGTCATCGGCTGGCTTGTATGCGGCCTGTTCTGGCTTAAGGTTCGTGTTTCTCTTGTTCGCGCTGAACGTAAAATTAAACGACTTGAACATCAACTTACGCCTGCGTCTGACATTCCGGCGAGCTCTGGTGTGCCGGTAGTCAAGGAATAATCGAATATGCTGGAGTTGTTGTTTCTGCTTTTGCCTGTCGCCGCAGCCTATGGCTGGTATATGGGCCGCAGAAGCGCGCAACAAACAAAACAGGATGAAGCAAACCGACTCTCCCGTGACTACGTAGCGGGGGTGAACTTCCTGCTGAGCAATCAGCAGGATAAAGCGGTGGATCTGTTCCTCGATATGCTTAAAGAGGATACCGGCACCGTTGAGGCGCATCTCACCCTGGGAAACCTGTTCCGCTCGCGCGGAGAGGTTGACCGTGCCATTCGTATCCACCAGACCTTGATGGAAAGCGCTTCGTTGACCTATGAGCAACGGTTGCTGGCCGTGCAGCAGCTTGGGCGGGATTACATGGCCGCGGGGCTTTACGATCGCGCCGAGGATATGTTCTCTCAGCTGGTGGATGAGACGGACTTCCGTATCGGTGCGCTTCAGCAGCTTCTGCAAATCTATCAGGCCACCAGCGACTGGCAAAAAGCGATTGATACCGCTGAACGGCTGGTCAAACTCGGCAAAGACAAACAGCGCGTCGAAATTGCCCACTTCTATTGCGAGCTGGCTCTCCAGCAGATGGGTAGCGATGACATGGATAAAGCCATGGCACTGTTAAAGAAAGGCGCAGCGGCCGATCGCAACAGCGCGCGCATCTCGATCATGATGGGGCGGGTCTTTATGGCTAACGGTGATTACGCCAAAGCCGTGGAGAGCCTGCTTCGCGTTATCGATCAGGACAAAGAGCTGGTCAGCGAAACGTTGGAAATGCTGCAAACCTGCTATCAGCAGCTCGGTAAGCAGGACGAGTGGGTTGCGTTTCTGCGTCGCTGTGTTGAAGAGAATACAGGTGCCACAGCCGAGCTGATGCTGTCAGATGTCGTCGAAGAGCATGAAGGGAGCGATACCGCCCAGGTATACATTACCCGTCAGTTGCAGCGTCATCCTACCATGCGTGTCTTCCATAAGCTGATGGATTACCACCTTAATGACGCAGAAGAAGGGCGCGCTAAAGAGAGCCTGATGGTGCTGCGAGACATGGTGGGTGAACAGGTGCGCAGCAAACCGCGCTATCGCTGCCAGAAATGCGGCTTCACCGCCTATTCGCTCTACTGGCATTGCCCTTCCTGCCGGGCGTGGTCCACCATTAAGCCAATCCGAGGTCTGGACGGACAGTAATTTTTTAAAACGCTGCACTTTAGTTACAACATACTAATGGTTACAGTAATTCCATCAGCACCGTGCGGTCTGGGGTTCAGCAGGAAAAGCATTCGATTCTGTTCATTTACCCCGAGGGCAGGTAGAATGCACGCCGTTTATCTGTTCCGCGCCGCTGCGCGCCCATAGACGAAAAGGGCTGGTCATGACGTCTGTTACATCCTCCACTTCCCGCGTAGTTACCGATTCTCCCGTAGTTGTTGCTCTGGATTACAATAACCGTGACGCCGCACTGGCCTTTGTTGATGGCATTGATCCCCGCGATTGCCGTCTGAAAGTAGGCAAAGAGATGTTTACGCTGTTCGGCCCACAAATCGTCCGCGATCTGCATCAACGTGGTTTCGACGTTTTCCTCGACCTGAAATTCCACGACATTCCAAATACCACTGCGCACGCCGTTGCTGCGGCAGCTGAACTCGGCGTGTGGATGGTTAACGTACATGCATCGGGCGGGGCACGCATGATGACGGCTGCGCGCGAAGCGCTGGTGCCGTTTGGTAATGACGCTCCGCTTCTGATCGCCGTCACCGTGCTGACCAGTATGGATGAATCCGACCTGCGCGACCTGGGTGTGACGTTGTCACCTGCCGAACATGCAGAGCGTCTGGCGCGCCTCACGCAACAGTGTGGTCTCGATGGCGTGGTCTGTTCGGCTCAGGAGGCGGTTCGCTTCAAATCTGAGTTAGGCCGCGATTTTAAACTGGTGACGCCAGGTATTCGTCCAGCAGGCAGCGAGTCAGGGGATCAGCGACGTATCATGACGCCAGAGCAGGCGCTGAGCGCGGGTGTAGACTATATGGTGATTGGTCGCCCGGTGACGCAATCCGCTCATCCGGCAGAGACCCTGAAAGCGATTAATGCATCACTGAAAAAGGGGGCATAATGCGTGACGCCAACAGTCGTCTGGTCTATTCAACGGATACCGGGCGCATTGAAGAGCCAAAAGAGAAAGCTGAACGTCCAAAAGGCGATGGTATCGTGCGAATTCAGCGCCAGACCAGCGGCAGAAAAGGGAAAGGCGTTTGCCTTGTCACCGGCATTGACCTGGATGATGCAGACCTGGTAAAGCTCGCCGCTGAGCTTAAAAAGAAGTGCGGATGCGGTGGGGCAGTAAAAGACGGCATTATTGAGATTCAGGGCGATAAACGAGATTTAATTAAAACGCTGCTGGAAGCCAAAGGAATGAAAGTCAAACTGGCGGGCGGCTAAAATAAATGAGCCACGGACATTGCCGTGGCTCTTTTTTTTACGTGCGTAAGTCAGACCTGAAAATACTTAATATATTATTATGCCGGTGAGAGCCGTTATGGTGATTATTTGCCCACCTGGTGACCGATAATACCACCTACGGCAGCACCACCTAATGTACCCAGCGTACTACCATCCGTTAATACTGCACCACCAAGCGCACCAGCACCGGCACCAATCGCGGTGTTACGGTCACGTTTAGACCAGTTAGAGCAAGCGCTCAGGGACATTGCTACAGTGATTGCCAGAACAGCGGCGGCTAATTTTTTGCTGGTAAAGGTCATAATACTTTCTCCTGAATTATCGATTCACGGAAAGGAATGCACTTTAAGTATAGACAATATCCATACTTAAATTCTGTTCCCGTGAAAGCTGGTCGCGCAGGCGTTTCATCATCACGCAGGTGATAGTCACTTCCTGTTATATCGCTAATACTAATTTTACGTGTTTAGAACGGTTTCAACAGGTAAAAACTCTTAAAGGAAGGGTCGGAATACTCTCAGAGAAAGGTTTAAGTGCGCCCATTATTCGGGCGCAGCAGGATAATCAGGCTGTTTTTTTTACAATATCGACAGTCAGACCGTCTTGTTCTAATTGCTGGCGATATTCATCACGCAAACGCTCATCCGTGATTACACGGCTGAAGCGCGAGGCCGGCCCCATCGTATAAGGGTGTACGGCGCCAAACTTAGAGCTGTCGGTCAGCACAATCGCTTCACACTCTTTGGCGAGTACGGCGTTAACCACGTCTGAACGCATCATGTCGCGGCCGGTAAAGCCGGTGTCGGGCTGCCAGCCGTCAATACCTATGAATGCCTTACTGAAGTGAACTTGCTGAACATATTGGCGCGTTAATGGCCCCACCATGCTTTCGCTTTTCTTCTGGTAAATGCCGCCCAGCAGAATCACCTCGCAGCGAGTTTCCTTCAACAGATGGGCAATATAGCTGCTTACGGTGATGATGGTAACGTCTTTTTGATCGGCAAGCGTGCGCGCCAGAAGGGCGTTACTGCTGCCATTTTCAATAAAGACGGTCTCACCGTTATTCACCAGGGATGCAGCAAACTCCGCCAGCTCCCGCTTGAGCGCATAATTGTTCATCATGCGGGTTTCAACGTCGTCGCTGTCCAGTGGAACGGCATATCCGTGCGCACGCCGCAGGTAGCTCTGTTTTTCCAGAAGATTCAGATCCTGACGAATGGTGACTTCAGAAACGCCGGTGGCTTTAGCGAGATCGACCACGCTTACGCGTCTCTGATCGATCACCATCTGCAAAATGATTTGTTGTCGGGAGTTCATAGCATCCATTTAAAAGGCAAGGTCGGAAACGACGTGGTTACACTTCCCACGGGGCTTTAGGCTGAGTGGATTCTGGAGCGTTATCAGCGCCGTTCTCAGCCAGCAGTTCAGACTTGAGGATCTCAAGATTACGGATAGCAGAGTGATAATCGCCTGCGACAAGAATATCCAGCACAGTATCAATACGCTGCGCCACGGCTGTTGCATCAATGTTAGACATAAGCTCACCCTGAAGCGAAAAGTTAATATTATCAATGATGCAGAAAATTGATTCAAAAGAGAAGGTAAAAAATGCAATAACCAAAGCCCATAAATGAAAGTGATAAATTTAACCCCCGTCTGCTGCGGGTTGTAGGGGTGGATTAGTCTAAAACTGCGCGCAACGCGCTTTTTTATAAGAGGAATTCGACTATGACAGTTATCAACCAGACAACCTGCACATTGTTTACTGATGCTGAACGATTCACTCAACTGGCGGCTTATTATGAGGCCGAACGGCGTACGGTGTGGATGATGTTACGCGCCACGCCACGGCCTTGCTTCAACCATGCGCTGATCGAGGAGATCATGAATCTCTCCTGGCTGGTTCGACAGTCCGGATTTGTCGTTGATTTTTGGGTCACCGGATCGCTGGTCCCCGACATCTACAATACCGGCGGTGATTTACAGTTCTTCGTTGAGTGCATCAAAAACAACCGACGCGAAGCGTTACGCGCCTATGCCCGGGCCTGTGTGGACTGCGTTCATACCGCCTCGCGAGGGTTTGATACCGGCGCTGTCACGCTGGCTATGGTGGAAGGAAGCGCTTTAGGGGGCGGGTTTGAAGCCGCGCTGGCGCATCATTTCATTCTGGCCCAGCGCGATGCCCGATTAGGCTTTCCGGAAATCGCGTTCAATCTGTTCCCGGGCATGGGCGGCTATTCACTGGTGGCGCGTCGTGCCGGCATGAAAATGGCGGAGGCGCTGATCTACAAAGGTGAGACGCATACGGCGGAATGGTATGAGCAGCATGGTCTTGTGGATCTCTTATTTGAGCCGTTACAGAGCTATGTTTCGGTGCGGACGTTTATCGACACGCTACAGCCGAAGCTGAACGGCGTAAGGGCCATGCTGCGTGCACGTACGCGCGTGCTGCCACTTCCGCGAAGCGAGTTGATGGACATTACTGAGGATTGGGTTGATGCCGCCTTCTGCCTTGAACCGAAGGATATCGCCTACATGGAGCGGCTGGTTATGCTGCAAAATCGCCATCAGGCGACGGGCTTACGCAAAGCCAGCTAACGGACATTCCTGGCCTGATAACGTTTTAGCCATCGCTCGAATGCGGCAGCGGGCATGGGCTTAGCAAAAAGATAACCCTGCCGTTCGTTGACGCCATTCTTCGTCAGAAAGGCGTCTTCTTTTGCACTTTCCACCCCTTCAGCAATGACCTGCAAATTTAACGCCTGCGCCACGGCGACTATCGCACGCACCAGCGACTGTGAAATGGACTGCTTATGGATATCCCGCACGAAAGACTGGTCAAGCTTAATGGCATCGATAGGGAAGCGCGCCAGTTGCGACAGGGAAGAGTACCCCGTACCAAAGTCATCCAGATGAATTTGCGCTCCCAGGCGGCTAAATTGCTGGATCACTGACAGGGCCAGTTCTTCATTTTCAATGAGACAGCTTTCGGTCAATTCCACGTCAATCGGGCAGTATTCAAAATTCAGGTCTTTCAGCGCCTGCTTCAGGTCACTGAAGATGGTCTGGTCCGCCAGCTGACGGGCGGAGACGTTGACCGCGACGCGCATGTTGATCCCCTTGTCGCGCCATTTTGCTACCTGGCGCACCACATCAAGCATAACCCAGCGGCCCAGAGGCACAATCAGCCCTGATTCCTCGGCATAGGAGATAAACTCCATCGGCGGGATCAGGCCACGCTCTGGCGACTGCCAGCGCACCAGCGCCTCCAGACTTCTGACTTCGCCGCGCCAGGTCATTTTGGGCTGGTAGTGGATTAACAGCTGATCGTTATCCAGCGCTTTACGCAGGTTGGTATCCAGCCACAGGTATTCAAATACGCGCTGGTTCATCTCTGGCGAGAAGACGCAGAATTTGCCCCGGCCATTTTCTTTGGCGGTGTACATGGCGGTGTCGGCATTGCGAATGACGCTTTCGCGATCGTTACCGTGCTGGGGCGCAAGCGCGATGCCCAGCGAGCAGCCGGTGTAAACCTCAATCAGTCCGATGCGGAAAGGTTGACGCAGTCGGGTCAGTATTCGCGACGCCATCGCTTCCAGCGCGCCCTGCGAGGTATCGGTGGCCATCACGATAAACTCATCCCCACCCAGGCGCGCCAGGGTTTGTCCTTCGTCCAGGCAGCTCAGGATCGCCAGCGCAACGGCCTGTAGCAGCTGGTCGCCAAACATATGCCCATAGGCATCGTTCACTTTTTTAAAATTATCCAGATCGAGATAAACTACGCCAACCTGCGTGTCACCCCGAGCGGTGATGGCATCAGAGATCAGCTCATGGATGGCATTTCGGTTAGGCAAACCGGTAATCGTATCCGTATTGGCGAGAACGCGCAGGCGCTCCTGGGCCCGACGCTCCTCGGTTATGTCGGTACCTGAACAGATGAGGAAAATTTCATTTTTTCCGCTGCCGCTGTGAACAAATTTATTTCTGAAGAGAAACAGGCGCTGCCCCTTGCGGGTCTTGATCCAGCGTTCAACTTCGTAGGAGCTGCCGTTACGAAAAAAACCGGTGATGTTGCGTTTGGAGGCCGCGGCTTCGCTGCGGCTCATAAACAGTTTGAACACGTTTTGCCCGATAACTTCCTGTTCCTTCAGGCCCGTATATTCTTCACTTAAACGGTTGAAGCGCTGAATATTCCCGTTCTGGTCGAGGATCACAATCACGGAGTTAGCCTCGGAAACTACCTGTTCGGCGAAGGAGAGCCCCTGCGCCAGGTCGCGCGCAACGGAAGGGGTATCGTTCCAGGCTGATGCCGTTCCTGCCCACTCATTTTTGTTAATTTTACGGCCGACAAGATGAACGGGAACGTCCACACCGTACAAAGGCAGGGTCATGGCAATGCTGGAGGTGATTACGGTGAGCTGGCGGATCAGCGCGGCCTGTTCATCATCCAGCGCAACCACCTGAATGATGTCAGCGCTTTCACTGGCAGCAAGATGCAGAGCATTGCTGTCTGCTGTCAGTCGCCACCAGGGGCTATGCGTACCCATGTAACGAAACAGCAAATTCTGCTCCAGATCGTCCATCACGTTTTCTCCCGCGGCTGCTGAGTAGCGCACAAATTATTCATTTGCAGTCGACAATGACGGCTCTCTTTTACTGTAGATAATTCTGGAGAAATGTGGCGTTGGGAAACAGAAAAGTGTGAGAAAAAACGATGATTTTGCGGGAGATAATTCAGGAGAGAACTCCCGGCCACCCCTTAACGGAACGGCCGGAAGTTTACGCGGTTATCAGGCGACAGGGCGCGCGATAATACTGCGGGTTTCCATGCGCACTTCAGCGATGGTGACATCAATCACGTCAGTGACCTTGTAAACCGTTTCGCCTTTAATTTGCACGGTCCCGTTTTCCTGGCTACAAACCAGTTCGTCGCGGACGGCATGCAGGAACGGGGCAGGAATAAAGGCAACGGCGCCATTATCCACCAGGCGAACGCGCATACCGCCGCGGCTGATGTCAATGATTTCAGCCGGGAAACGGGTATCAGTCCCTGCCTTATCATTCAGGAAGCGCGCGTACAACCAGTCGCCGACATCACGCTCCGCCATACGGTTGAGACGGCGACGTTCTGCCATCTGCAATGTCGTACCATCCTGTGGGCGGGCAACAGATTCCCCTTTGATGATCGCTTTCAGCAGACGATGGTTAACCATGTCGCCGTACTTACGGATCGGGGAGGTCCAGGTCGCATAAGCCTCAAGGCCAAGGCCGAAGTGCGGGCCAGGCTCGGTGCTGATTTCCGCAAAGGACTGGAAGCGGCGAATACGGCTGTCGAGGAACCCTGACGGCTGTGCGTCCAGCTCGCGGCGCAGTTTGCAGAAACCTTGCAGGGTCAGCACTTCCTCAGGATCGACGTGTACGTCATGGGTTTTCAGCAGGGCAGCCAGCGCTTCGGTGTTCGCCGGATCAAACCCGGTGTGCACGTTGTAAATGCCAAAGCCTAATTTGTCGCGCAGCACGCGTGCAGCACAAATGTTGGCGGAAATCATCGCTTCTTCAACGATGCGGTTGGCAATACGGCGCGGCTCAGCGACGATATTCAGCACTTCACCTTTTTCACCCAGCACAAAACGGTAGTCCGGACGATCTTTGAAGACCAGCGCGTGAGTTTGACGCCATTCGCTGCGGCTCAGGCAGACGCGGTGCAACAGACGAATTTGTGCGGCAATGTTGTCCGACTCGGGTTTCCAGTTGCCCGTGTTCTCCAGCCAGTCGGACACGTCGTCATAGGCCAGCTTGGCTTTGGATTCGATGGTGGCGGCGAAGAATTCAATATCTTCTTCAATGGTACCGTCAGCCGCAATGGTCATCCGACATGCCAGCACCGGACGTACTTCATGCGCACGCAGCGAACAAAGATCGTCGGAAAGTTCACGCGGCAACATCGGAATGTTAAAGCCCGGCAGGTAGTTGGTGAACGAGCGCACTTTGGCCATCTCGTCCAGCCTGCTGCCTTCGACAATCCATGCGGTAGGGTCGGCGATGGCGACGGTCAGATGCAGTTTGCCATCGACTGTCTCTTCGGCATACAGCGCATCGTCCATATCCTCGGTGCTGGCGCTGTCAATGGTGACAAAGTCCAGCGCCGTCAGATCGCGACGTTCCAGACCTTCGTCCTGCATTTCAGTCGCCACGCCATCAGGCGCTTCTTTTTCGAGATTGTGGCGCGCCAGCGTCACCCACCATGGGACGAAATGGTCGTCGCCGAAGGTAATGTATTGGGTAAGCTCGGCGTAGAAACCGCGATCGCCTTTTAAAGGATGACGGCGCATCTCAGCAACCGCCCAGTCACCCTCAACAAAATCATGCTCAACGCCACGCGCGGCGCGGCACGGAATAGCATCTTTCAGGAGAGGATGGTCCGGCACGACGGAAAGACGATCGTCTTTTTTATGCACTTTCCCGACAAAGCGGGTCAGGAAAGGTTCGATCAGTGCTTCCGGCTCGGCAGACTCTCGTTCCTTTTCGGTATGAATAACGGCCGAAATACGGTCGCCATGCATCACTTTCTTCATCTGAGGAGGCGGAATGAAGTAGCTCTTCTGCCCATCAACTTCAAGAAAGCCAAAGCCCTTTTCCGTGGCTTTTACGACCCCTTCTGCACGCGGCGTCTGGGAATGCAGTTGCTGTTTAAGCTGCGCTAGCAGCGGGTTGTCCTGAAACATAATGTTCTATTTTCGTAGCCATTGAGCGGCTGACAGTTTTACGCGAATCTCACTGCTACAGCAAGCGCTCTTTAGGTAAAGAGTATGGTTATTCCTCTTTGCCGAGCGCCACACGCAGACGGTCCAGCCAGCCATAAAATGCATCTCGGGTTAGCAGATTGATGGCCTTCTCTGGCGAGAGACCTGACCCGGTCAGGGGCGTTAACTGGGCGGCGCTAAAGCGATCCGGAGAGGCGACGAGCAGCGCACGAGCGGCTGAGATCATCGAAGACGCGGGGCCTTCACTTAGCGGATGGTTAAGCAGAATTTCGCCCGTCAGATTAAGCAGCATCGGCTCATGACACAGCACAGGGGTGAGCGCTTCAAGCGCCGGTTCCGCCTGCCAGCGTGAGAGCGCCTCAAGCTGAAGCGCACTGGCATATTTTAGCTCTACCGCAGGTAGCGTGGCGGTCCATCTGCTGAAGCTAACCGGCAGCGTATGGGGCTGAATGTGGTGCCCGGGCAACCAGCGTACCGGATGGCCAAGCAATGCCTGAAATACCGCGACCACTCGCGCCTGAAAACCGACAAAGCCGATGATCTGGTTGATAAGCACAATGTCATACGTTGTGAGTCCAACCTCATCAAGCTGGTTTTGGGCTTTGTCATCGATCACATCGGGTGAGCTTGCTAACTGGCGGGCATACTGGGTAATTTCTGCAAGGCGTCGATTGCTTTCCCGGGAGGAGTCCGGCCCCGGAAGAGGGGCGAGCAGGGCAGCGTAGTGGTTACAGAGCCGCTGAACACCACACGCCTGGGCAACCGTTAATGCCGTGCTCAGCCTGTCGTAGGCGCTGAGCGTATGCAGACGGCTCACGGGAGTATCAAGCGGGAACAAAAGATGACACAGGGTTCGGGCAGGCGCAAGCCAACCAGCACAGCTTGCGAGAATGTCATCGGGCAGGGCTAAATCGAGCAAAAAACGGTCGTCGACGTTAGCGGCTTCGGGCACCAGCGGCAGAACGTCCGTCTGCGAATGATTCGACTGGGTTTCATGATACCAGTGGCCTTTGCCGGAAAAACGGCGTTGTTCCATGGGCGTTCCTTGATCTCAAAATGGCGATCAATATCCTGGCGTAAGGCGGATGAGGGGAAAAATATTGTTAGGTGATAACAAATAGCAGAACGGAATAACGAGGAGCGGGGCGGTGAGAAACTCTCTTCCCTGGCGGGAAGAGAGTGACAAGCTTATTTGATTTCCAGCTCGTTCATTGCAGCGATGTTGAAGCCGCCGTCAACGTGAACCACTTCGCCGGAGATACCTGCGGAAAGGTCAGAGCACAGGAATGCCGCAGAGTTACCCACATCTTCGATGGTAACGGTACGACGAATCGGGGTAACCGCTTCGCAGTGTGCCAGCATTTTACGGAAATCTTTGATACCGGAAGCGGCCAGGGTACGGATTGGACCCGCAGAAATAGCGTTAACACGCACGCCTTCAGGACCCATTGCGTTCGCCATGTAGCGCACGTTGGCTTCCAGAGACGCTTTCGCCAGACCCATAACGTTGTAGTTAGGGATAGCACGTTCTGCGCCGAGGTAGGACAGGGTCAGCAGGGCTGCGCCCGGGTTCAGCATCGCGCGGCAGGATTTTGCCATTGCAACGAAGCTGTAGGAGCTGATGTCGTGGGCGATTTTGAAGCCATCACGGGTAACCGCGTTCACATAGTCGCCGTCCAGCTGGTCGCCAGGAGCGAAGCCGATGGAGTGAACAAAACCGTCGAATTTCGGCCATGCTTTTGCCAGTTCAGCAAACATGCCATCAATGCTTTCGTCTTGTGCAACGTCACATTCCAGAACAATGCTGGAACCCAGCTGCGCGGCAAATTCTTCAACACGGCCTTTCAGCTTGTCGTTCTGGTAGGTGAACGCCAGCTCAGCGCCTTCGCGATGCATTGCCTGTGCGATGCCGTATGCGATGGACAGTTTGCTGGCAACGCCAGTCACCAGAATGCGCTTACCGGAAAGAAAACCCATAGCTTTAATCCTTATATTCATTGCTTATTTTGCCTTGTAATTCATAGCGTTACAGGCAGTATTTCAAAATCATTCGAAATTAGCTCGAAATTATAGCCCACTCACAGCCCCATGTGTCACGATATTTCTCGCTCCTGCGCCGTGAATGGGCTCACGGAAGAGGTTGAACTGACTCTTCATCAGGCCGTTTCGTGTGTATCCCAGCAGTATATCACCGCACGCGGGGTTCGCCTCATCCAACCAGCGGGCACCGTGACGCCGCCCTCATGCTGATGTGTCCAGCGCCTTTTGCGCAAAATGATCCGTTTAGCCCTTTAAACGCTTTAAAATTGCGCGAGGGTCGATAACGGCTATGCCATTTTGAGTCTTTATCTGTGTGCGGTAAGAAGGAAGATGAAAAATATAACGTTGGCCGAAAAACTGATCATGCTGTCAGGTGCGGCGCTTTTTGCGCTTATGATCGCGGTGAACTCCTTTTGCGTGAATGATAATCCTGGTTTCAGGGTGCCTATGACCACCTATTTGATCGTCATGATTGCGCTGTTCTTTCTGGATACCATTATCTTTATTTTTATCCAGATGCTGTATGCCTCCGACCGATCGCGTTTTTCCTTATTCATTCTGAGCCTGGCATTTCTTAGTGGGCTGGTTTATTTCATTGAGACGATCATTGTCATTCAGCTTCCGGAGCATGCTGGTTTTACCCAGGCGGCAAAAACCAACGATACGGCGGTATTCTATTTTTTTCGGCAGCTGAGCTTTATCGTATTACTGGCGCTGGCGGTCCGTGTGGAAAAAATCACGATACGATCCACGCTCAGATTCCGAAATAAGATCAGCATGACGTTAGCATTAATGATGACACTGGTTATGTTTCCGATGCTGGCCCATTATCTCAGCAGCTACCATCCGGCCTGGACATTAACGATTGCAGCATACGAAGATGAACATCATTATCCTGTCTGGGATATCAGGTACGTAAACGTTCTGATCCTGCTCTGGTCGGCTTTACTTTGTTATATGATCTCTGTGACACGCCTGGCGTCCGGGATCTGGAACAGTATTATTGTGGTTTGCCTTTCCGCCATCGTTTACAATTTTTTCCTCTTACTGCTTGATACCTACAATCTGTCGCTCTGGTATATCAGCCGGGCAGTAGAGGTCCTCAGCAAATTATTTGTGATTTGTACCTTAATATTCCATGTCTTTAACCTGTTGAAAATTTTCGGCGATCGGGTTGATCGCGATCCGCTTACTCAGATCTACAACCGTAAATATTTTTATGAGGCACTTCCGCGGGTCCGCTCGCTCAGGACAGAAAAGGGGACCAGCATTATGATGCTGGACATCGACAACTTTAAGTCGATTAACGATAACTGGGGGCATCTTGTGGGGGATCGCGTGATTCTGGCGGTCGTGGATATTATCAAAGACAGCATTCGCGATAACGACATCTTTGCCCGACTGGGAGGCGAGGAATTTGGTCTGCTGCTGCCGGATACCGACGGTAAGCAGGCTATTGCCGTCGCAGAGCGTATTCGCCAGAACGTTCAACAGCGCACCGGGCCGGGCTATCATTATGCTCTCCCTGTAAAGGTCACATTAAGTATCGGCGTGTGCTCAGCCATTCAGAATAACGTCAACGGCAATGATATTATGCGTGACGTGGACGAGGCGTTGTATGAGGCTAAGCACAACGGTAAAAACAGAATTGTTACCAGACAGGCTGAATGAAGCTGAGGTTACAGGATGGGGATGAAAACATCAAAATCGACAGACTCGTCGCTGTACGCATTAATTTTCATCAGGAAAATACCGTCGCGCAACGTCAGGCGTTGGTTTACCATCGCCTTAACGAAGGCAATCTTGTTAAACGCGCTGTAGATTTCCCAGCTACCGCTAAAGGGCATTCTTGCGTATCTCCCACGCACAATGCAGGATTTTTTATTTGTCACCGTGTCGCTTTGTAACGCGTACGATATTAATACCTCGACCAGATACGATCGGCTTTTGCCTAACTCGGGGCGGCGGGGCATCAGAATAATTTTATCGATATCATGGCGGTTTTCTGTCAGGAGCTTTTTGATTTTTTTAGTAATATCATGCACTGAGGTATCAAAAAGATGATCGTGTTCGATAATTTCATGCGTATAGATAAACGTTTCATCCAGATAGCAGACCTCGAGCTCAGGCGTTTCATGTTCGCTTAATAAAAAAGAGGGCTGTAAGATGTCAAAATTCCACCCTCTGGCACATCTGTACTCAGAGGGTGTCAGCCCCATCATTTTTTTAAAGGCTCTGGAAAATCCCTGACTGCTCTGGTAATGGAATAAATACGCAATATCCGTCACCGGAATCGACGTCATTCTCAGCATAATGGCGGCACGGCTTAACCTCCGTCGGAGAATATATTCACCTAAAGAGAGCCGATACTTCTCTTTAAACCATGTTTCGATGGTTCTTCTGCTGTATCCAATACCTGCAACCAAATCACCAATGTGTAAAATAGTAAAGTTATTTTCTTCTACCCAGGAGAGAATATAGTTGCTGATGCTGTCTTTCATTTGTGCGTCAGTGATAGCTTAACGGTAAATCAGTTTGCTGCCAGATGTTAATTCGCGGGCGTAGGGATCCTGGCGATAACCTTAATTTCGAAATCAAAACCCGCAAGCCAGTTAACGCCTATTGCTGTCCAGTTTGGGTAAGGGGGGTGCGGAAACGCCAGTTTTTTCGCCTCCATGATGGCGGGGAACTGGTTTTCAGGATCGATATGAAATGTCGTGACATCAATCAGATCGTCAAAAGTACACCCTGCGGCTGCCAGAGTCGCCCGTAAATTATCGAACGCCAGCTGCACCTGAGCGGGGAAGTCGGGTTCAGGTGTGCCATCGCTGCGGCTGCCAACCTGACCGGAAACAAATAACAGATCGCCAGAGCGGATTGCTGCTGAATAGCCATGCTCTTCATAGAGGGCATGTCGATTAGCCGGAAAGACGGGGTCACGTGGATGCATGGCTTTTCCTTTTCTGTCAGAGGTATTGTTGTGCTTACGCAGTAGAAGTAACATACGCGATGTATGTCAAAAATGTAATCCACATACGCCGCGTATGTCAAATTATAATTACCGCTTAATGAAGGAAGTCCCATGGCTACAAAACGTCGTGCTGAAACGGCCCAGGAAAATCGCGAGAAAATGATTCAGGCGGCGCGGAAGGCATTTGCTGAAAAAGGCTATGCCGCAGCGTCAATGGATGAACTCACGGCAAGCGTGGGGTTAACACGCGGCGCGCTATATCATAATTTCAACGACAAGAAGGGATTACTGGCGGCGGTGGTCGCGCAGATAGACAGCGAAATGGCAGCAAACGCGAAAGCGATTGCCGCCGCCGCCGATGATGACTGGGAGCGACTGCTGGCGGAGGGCATCGCCTATATCAAAATGGCGCTCGTTCCGGAAGTTCAGCGTATCGTCCTTCTTGACGGCCCGGCTGTTCTGGGTGACCCGGCGCAATGGCCCAGCCAGAACAACTGCCTTGAGTCGACCCGTCAGACCATCGAAAAAATGATGGAGTGCAACGTAATCAAAAAGATGGATGCCAGAGTCGCAGCCCATCTGCTGAACGGCGCTGCGCTGAATGCGGCTCTGCTGATTGCTGCGAGTGATGAACCGCAGAAGACCCTTCCGCATGCTATAGAGGTGTTTACTCTGCTGGCAAGCGGGTTACGCAACGGCTAACGATCTTTACGCCACGCGTCCGCCGTCAATGCTTCACCAAAGTGTCCGGCAATCAGGCGTTTTGTCAGGTCATGGAGCGGGGAGGCCAGTACGTCAGCGGTACTGCCGCGCTCGACCACTTCTCCCTGGTGCATCACCAGCACCTGGTCGCTGATGTGTTTCATCATGCCCAGGTGCTGAGTCACGTAAATATACGAGATCCCCTGCTTTTCCTGTAACTCCAGCATCAGGTTAATGAGCTGCGAACGCATCGACATATCCAGCGACGCCAGCGCTTCGTCGGCGATAATAACTTTCGGGCGCAGGATCAGCGCGCGGGCCAGACCGAGACGCTGTTTTTGGCCCGGGGCCAGCATGTGCGGGTAATAGCTGACATGGTCGGGCAGGAGGCCTACCAGACGCAGGGTTTCGACAATCCGTTTGCGACGCGCTTCCGGCTCCAGGTCGGTATTCAACCGCAGCGGGAAATCCAGGATCTGGGAAATACGCTGGCGCGGGTTCAGGGACGTCGACGGATCCTGAAAAATCATCCGGATGCGCTGACTGCGAAAAGAATAATCCCCAAATTCCAGAGGATGATCGTCAATCAGTATTTCACCGCCGCTTGGCTCGACCATGCCCGCGAGCATTTTTGCCAGGGTCGATTTGCCCGAGCCGTTTTCACCGATAATCGCCAGCGTCTGCTTTTCGCGCAGCGTAAAGCTCAGCGGTTTAACCGCCTCGACGGTCTGACGGTGAAACAGGCCGGTGCGATAGCGAAAGGTCTTACTCAGGTTACGTACTTCCAGTAAGGTTTCGACCATTTCACTCTCTCTCCATGTTCAGCGGGAAATGACAGGCAAACAGATGGTTTTTCGGCCCTGTCAGGCGCGGTGTTTCAATGCATTTACGCTGAGCATACGGGCAACGCGGTCCCAGACGGCAGCCAATGGGCAGCGATTCCAGCAGCGGTATCGCGCCAGGCAGCGTATTCAGACGGCTTTTGTGCGGCATCGCGCTGCCAAAGTCCGGGATCGCCCTGATCAGCGCCTGCGTGTAGGGATGATGTGGCGTCGTCACCAGGTCTTCACTTGGCGCGGTTTCTACCGTCTGGCCGCAATACATTACATCAATTTTATCCGCCCACTTGCTCAGCATTTGCAGGTCGTGACTGATCAGCAAAATGGTGGTGTTGTTATTCTGGTTCAGACGCGTGAGCAGGCGGAAAATCTGGGCCTGGGTGGTTGGCTCCATCGCGTTCGTTGGTTCGTCCGCAATCAGCAGACGCGGCTGATTCGCCAGGGCGATGGCAATCATCACTTTCTGGCATTCACCGTCGGTCAGTTCGTAGGGGAAACTGCGCATCGCGTCTTTATGGTCTTTGATCCCGACACGGTGCAACAGCTCAATGGCACGACGTTTACGCCAGCCGAAACGCTGCCACCAGCGGCCTTTATAGGTCCAGCCGGGGATGTTCTGCATCAGCTGTTTCCCGACGCGCTCGGACGGATCGAGACAGGATTGCGGCTCCTGGAAAATCATCGAGACGTTATGGCCCACCAGTTTGCGGCGTTCGCGCGGGGAGAGACGCAACAGATCGATGTCGTCGAAGCGCATACGATCGGCGGTCACCCGCCAGTTGTCTTTCGCCACGCCGCAAATGGCCTTGGCGATCAGACTTTTCCCCGAACCCGATTCGCCCACCAGCCCGCGGATTTCGCCCTCTGCGAGCGTAATGCTGATGCGATCCACGGCCTTGACCCAGCCTTCGCCCGTTTTAATTTCTATCGTGAGGTTGCGGATATCGAGTAACGGCATTATTGCACCCCCGCATTGATTGCGCGGCGGATCCCGTCGCCCAGCAGGTTAACGAGCAGCACGCTCACCATGATGGCCGCGCCCGGCAGCATGACCGTCCACGGCGCAACGTAAATCAGCTCCAGCGCATCGCCGAGCATGGCGCCCCATTCCGGGGAGGGAAGCTGCGCGCCAAGGTCCAGGAAGCCCAGCGCTGCGATATCCAGAATCGCCATCGACAGGGCGCGGGTGATCTCCGTCACCAGCCCGGCGGCAATGTTAGGCAGCACGGCAAACCACAAAATATTAAACGTGGTGGCGCCATCCAGACGGGCGGCGACGACATACTCTTTTTCCAGCTCGTCGTGAACCAGGCTGTAAACCGAACGCACCATGCGCGGCAGAATGGCCAGCCAGACGGCGAACATCGCATGGGTGAGGTGCGGCCCCGCGAAGGCCACGACGATAATCGCCAGCAGCAGTGAAGGAATAGAGAGCAGGGTATCAAGAATATGGTTAAGCACGGCCGACCGCAGCCCGTGGGTTGAGCCGGCAAAAATGCCCAGCGCCAGGCCGCAGATCGCGGCAGCCAGGGTGACCACGAACGCGCCGCCTACCGTAGGTGCGGCGCCGCTCAGTAAACGACTTAGCACGTCGCGTCCGAGATCGTCAGTCCCCAGGAAGAACGAAACCTCCCCGTAACGCGACCACGACGGCGGTAAAAGCTGATAACCAAGGAACTGCTGATCGATGCCATACGGTGCAAACCACGAACCCAAAACGCACAGCAACACGAGGCCAATGCAGCCGTAAAAGCCGATCATCGCCGTGGTGTCGCCATAAAAATTACGCCACACGGTACGTAGCGCACCGGGCGTGCGCTTTTCGCTGTAGACGTTATCGTAAGGCATACCATTCCTTATGCTTCAATGGGTTGGCCATGGCACCCAAAATATCGGAAACAACGTTAACAATAATGACCAGGGAGCCAATCACCATCACGCCGGCAGAGATCGCCGCGTAATCCTGCTGGCGAATGGCGTTGATCATCCAGCGTCCAAGGCCCGGCCAGCTGAAAACCATCTCGGTGATCATCGCCAGCGTCAGCATGGTTGAAAATTGCAGCCCAAGACGTGGGATTACGGGTGGCAACGCATTGTGCAGCACATGGCGACGGAGAATCGTCAGGCGAGACAGTCCGCGCGTGGCGGCGGCCTTCACATAGTTTTGATCGAAGACGTCGATAGTGCTGATACGCATCAGGCGAATTACTTCGGTCGTCGGCGCGACGGCCAGCGTGAGCACCGGCAGCACCATGTGGCGCAGCGCGCTCACGATCATTTCGTCGCGCCACACTGAATCAGAAAGCCAGGCGTCAACGATGGCGAAGCCGCTCACCGTTTGCACGTTATACAGCAGATCAAAACGGCCAGATACCGGCAGCCAGCCTAACGTCAGTGAGAAGAAGAGGGTAAGCAGCAGCGCCAGCCAGAAAACAGGGATGGAAAAGCCAATTAAGGCAAGCGCGCTGATGAATTTATCCTGCCACTTATTACGATAAATGCCCGCCAGCATCCCCACCGGGATCCCCACCATGAGGGCAAAGCCAAAGGCGAGTACACACAGCTCCATGGTGGCCGGGAAAACCACTTTCAGCTGCTCGGAGATGAGCTGTCCGTTAATGCTGGACACGCCAAAATCCCAGTGTAGCAGGCCATTAAACCAGAACAGCCAGGCGTCCCAGAGGGAGGAGCCCTGAAGCGGGGCGTGCGGCGTAAAGTAGCTCAGGCTAAAGCCGACAAAGGTCAGGAAGAACAGGGTGACCAGCAGTAACAGCAGCCGACGCAAGGTAAATATAATCATGGTTTCTTCACCTCTTGTTCTTTCTCACGGGTGACGCCCGCGAAGGAGGCGTTACCAAACGGGCTGAGTACCAGCCCTTTAATATCGTAACGGTAGGCCTGGAGGCGCAGGGAAGAGGCAAGCGGCAACACGGGAAGTTCTCTGGCCAGAATATTTTGCGCTTCATCATAGGCCTCAATGCGTGAGGCAAGCTGTTGAGACGCCAACGCTTTTTGCAGCACGGCATCAAATTCCCGGTTACACCAGTGGGCGTAGTTGGTCTGGGAGTTGATTGCCGCACAGCTCAGCAGAGGACGGAAGAAGCTGTCCGGGTCGTTACTGTCGGTGGACCAGCCAGCCAGCGTTAAGTCGTGATTCATGTCCATCAGACGCGCCTCCTGGAAACGGCCTTCGACAGGCACGATGATCACCTTAACGCCCACCTGCGCCATATCAGCCTGCAACAGCTCAGCCGTTTTAAGCGGGCTGGGGTTCCACGCCTGAGAGCTGGTGGGCACCCACAGCTGTAGCGTCAGGTTTTCTGCCCCCAGCGCTTTAAGCTGTTCGCGCGCTTTCGCCGGATTATATTCGGTAATCTTCGCCTCGCCGTCATAGGCCCAGGAGGCGCGCGGAAGAATAGAGGCGGCGGTTTCCGCGGTCCCGTAGTAAATCGACTGCATCAGACGCTGATTGTTGATCGCTAACGCCAGCGCATGGCGCACGGCCGGATTATTCAGCGGCGGCTTATCGGTGTTAAACGCCAGATAAGCGATGTTCATTCCCGGGCGCAGGGTCAGGCGCAGGCGTGGGTCGTCGCGCAAAATGGTCAACTGGCTGGCCGCAGGCCAGGCAAGCACGTCGCACTCGCCGGTCAGCAGTTTGGAGAGTCGGCCTGTTCCACCTGAACCCAGATCGACAATTACCTGCGGCATCAGCGGTTTGCCGCGCCAGAAACGATCGTGGCGTTGCAGGCGAATGTATTGTCCGGCGCGGTACTCTGCTAACTGGAACGGACCTGTGCCCACAGGCTCACGATCGAGACGTTCCTGACGATCCTTTTTCGTCAGCTGATCTGCGTATTCGGCTGACATGACCGAGGCGTAGTGCGTCGCCAGATGCCAGAGGAAGGAGGCGTCCGGGCGAGTCAGGCGAAACTCAACCGTGCGGTTATCCAGCTTACGAACGCTTTTGACCGAGTCCGCGAATTGCAGACTGTCGAAATAGGGGAAGTTCCCGCCATTAACGTTATGCCACGGATGATTTCGGTTGAATATGCGCTGGAAGGTGAAAACCACGTCATCCGCGTTGAGTTTACGGGTTGGCGTAAACCACGGGGAGTGCTGAAAGGCGACATCATCGCGTAGACGAAAGCGGTATGTAGCACCGTTATCAAGCACTTCCCAACTTTCAGCAAGCTCCGGAACCAGCCGATAGGTATAAGGATCGACGTCGAGCAGGCGATCGTAGAGCTGTGCGGCCAGCGTATCAACAATCAGGCCGCTCCCCGCTTTTTGTGGGTTAAAGGTATCAACTTGCCCGCTGACGCAATAGACGAAACCACTCTCTCGGATATCAGGGGGCACAGCGCGATCGGGCGCAGCAAAGGCCAGATTGCTGAACAGACCGAGTGCAAACAGGGACGATAAAACCAGGCGCATAGTTTTTAAGGTTTTTAGATTCGATCTGCAAAGTGTATCGCACTTACGCCTGCTTCGTAAAAATGTCTGGGGGTAAGTGCTGATAATGTCAGCGCATTTGATGTTTTTTGAGCAATGCCCTTAACTGATGGTAGGTCAGGCCCAGCAGTTCAGCCGCCCGTTTCTGATTATATTTCGCCTCTTTCAGGCTCTGCTCGAGCAAGTTTTGTTCCTGCTGATGCTGGAACTGGCGTAAATCGAGCGGCAACGCCGGATCCTGCTGGCGCGTCGCCGGAGCCGGGGGCTGTTTATCCTCGCGACGAAACGGATCGAGAATAATGTTGTCCAGTTCGGTCTCGCTGCTGCCATGCCGGTAAACGGACCGTTCCACCACGTTTTTCAGTTCACGAATATTGCCCGGCCAGTGGTAACCGAGCAGGGTCCCGGTGGCCCGTTCGCTGAAGCCCGGAAAGAGCGGCAGACCCAGTTCCCGGCACATCTGAATGGCAAATTGATCGGCTAGCAGCATGATATCGCTGCGCCGCTCCCGCAGCGGCGGCAGCTGAACGACATCGAAAGCCAGCCTGTCCAGCAGGTCGGCGCGGAATTTGTCTTCTGCCACCATCGCGGGCAGGTCGGCGTTAGTAGCGCACACCAGGCGAACGTTAACCTGGAGCGGCTGACTGCCGCCAACGCGTTCCAGTTCGCCATACTCAATGACGCGCAGCAGCTTTTCCTGCACCAGCATCGGCGCGGTCGCCAGCTCGTCGAGAAAGAGCGTTCCGCCATCGGCGCGCTCAAAGCGTCCGGGATGGCGTTTTTGTGCGCCGGTAAAGGCGCCAGCTTCATGACCAAACAGCTCGGTGTCGAGCAGATTTTCATTCAACGCCGCGCAGTTAAGGGAAATAAAAGGGCCGTCCCAGCGGCCAGACAGAAAGTGCAGGCGGTTAGCGATAAGTTCTTTACCCGTTCCGCGCTCACCGATAATCAGCACCGGTTTATTCAGCGGCGCGAGGCGCGAAACCTGTTCAAGCACTTCCAGGAAGCTGTTGGCTTCGCCAAGCAAATTATCCTTATAGTCAGCCATGATGAAATTAACCACTCCTTAGTGATATTCACCAGGTGAGAATAGCCGCTGGATGGATAAATATCAATCACATTGAGTAAAATCAATAAGATAAAAAGTTGGCATGGGATTTGTATTATCTGTTCAGCAGGGCATCGCCCGATAACAGAACTATGAGGATTGAATTATGGGTATTTTTTCTCGTTTTGCCGACATCGTGAACGCCAACATCAACTCGCTGCTGGAGAAAGCGGAAGATCCGCAGAAGCTGGTGCGCCTGATGATTCAGGAGATGGAAGACACGCTGGTTGAAGTACGCTCCACCTCCGCCCGCGCGCTGGCAGAGAAAAAGCAGTTAACACGTCGTATCGAGCAGGCGACTGCCCAGCTTAACGAGTGGCAGGAAAAAGCGGAACTGGCGCTGCGTAAAGATAAAGAAGATCTGGCCCGCGCTGCGCTGATTGAGAAGCAGAAGCTGACCGACATGGTTGCCACGCTGGAACATGAAGTGACGCTGGTGGATGATACTCTGACGCGTATGAAGAAAGAGATTGGTGAGCTTGAAAACAAACTCAGCGAAACCCGTGCACGTCAACAGGCGCTGGCGCTGCGCCACCAGGCTGCAAGCTCGTCCCGCGACGTGCGTCGCCAGCTGGACAGCGGCAAACTGGATGAAGCAATGGCGCGTTTCGAATCGTTTGAACGTCGTATCGACCACATGGAAGCGGAAGCCGAAAGCCACAGCATCGGTAAGCAGAAAACCCTGGATCAGCAGTTTGCTGACCTGAAGGCCGATGATGAAATTAGCGAGCAACTGGCTGCGCTGAAAGCCAAAATGAAACAAGACAACCAATAATAATTCCTGCGGCACCTGAGCGTGCCGCATCGTTAGACAAGGAGTACACATGAGCGCGCTTTTTCTGGCTATACCCCTGACCATTTTCGTGCTGTTTGTTCTGCCCATCTGGTTATGGCTGCACTACAGCAACCGCTCTTCACGCGGTGAGCTGTCGCAGAGTGAACAACAGCGGCTGGCGCAGCTCTCTGCCGAGGCAAATAAAATGCGCGAACGTATTCAGGCGCTGGAAGCCATCCTGGACGCGGAACACCCAAACTGGAGGGAACGGTAATGGCTGGACTGAATCTGAATAAAAAACTGTGGCGGATCCCACAGCAGGGCATGGTTCGGGGCGTTTGCGCCGGGCTGGCGCACTATCTGGATGTCCCGGTAAAACTGGTGCGTGTGGTCACCGTATTGTCGATTTTCTTCGGTCTGGCCTTTATTACACTGGTGGCATACATCATTCTGTCGTTTGTACTCGATCCTATGCCGGAAGGTGAGCTGAATGCTGAGAACACGCCAACCAGCAGCGATCTCCTGAACGCGGTGGATGAACAGCTGAGCGCAGGGGAGAAGCGATTGCGCGAGATGGAACGTTATGTCACCTCCGATACCTTTACGCTGAGAAGTCGTTTTCGTCAGCTTTAAGAGAGAACTTACATGAAACAAAACTGGCAACAGGCCGGTCAGAAGGTAAAACCCGGCCTGAAAATCGCAGGTAAACTGGTTCTGATGACGGCGTTACGTTATGGCCCGGCCGGTGTGGCGGGTTGGGCGATCAAGTCTGTTGCCCGCAAGCCGGTCAGAATGATGCTGGCGGTCGCTCTGGAGCCGCTGTTACAGAAACTGGCAAAACGCGTTTCCCGGCGCTACTTGTCACGCTAGATCCTCCCGCATAAGCCCTTTCTCCCCCAGAGAAGGGGCATGACTTTACTTTCTGCGTTTCTTCTGCTTTTCTGCTTTCTTTGCGGCAGCTCACAATAATGCGTTGCGCTGCGCTGAGAATGCTGCTTTCTGCCCCCGGGTCCGTTGACAGTTATTTTTCATGGGAGTAGATTGCCACTCCGTGGGACCGCTACCATGGAAAATAATGTGAACGCAAAAATTAAAAAACTCATCAATCATATCTACGGTGAATCATTTTCAGATGCACACCTTAACGTGTTATTAACTAAGCTTGAAAAAGCGGCGGCTAATATTACGGAAAAGCGTAAGTCAGGCTGGGATGAAAAAGACGTTGTGCTGATTACCTATGCCGATCAGTTCTCCACAAAAGGGGAGCAAGCGTTGCCGGTATTTACCCGGTTCTATAATGAATGGCTTTCTCGTACGTTTTCCCATGTCCATCTGTTACCTTTTTATCCGTGGTCTTCGGATGATGGATTTTCCGTTATTGATTATCACGAGATTGCTCCTGAAACAGGAACCTGGCGAGATGTCGCGGAATTAAAACATTCAGCCAGCTTAATGTTTGACTTCGTTTGCAATCATATGTCAGCGAAAAGCGAATGGTTTGCTAATTATCTTGCGCAGAAGCCGGGCTACGAAGATTTCTTTATTTCTGTCGACCCCGAAACCGATTTATCCGCGGTGACGCGTCCACGCGCATTACCGCTGCTGACGCCGTTCACGCTTCATGATGGCAGCGTTCGTCATCTGTGGACCACATTCAGCGATGACCAGATCGATCTCAATTTCGCCTCGCCGCAGGTGCTGATTGCCATGGTTGACGTTCTGCTCCATTACCTCATGGAAGGGGCGCGTTATATCCGTCTGGATGCGGTCGGGTTTATGTGGAAGATCCCGGGAACCACCTGTATCCATCTGGAACAAACCCATTGCCTTATCCAGCTGTTCCGCGCCATTACGGACGCTGTGGCGCCTGGAACGGTGATCATCACTGAGACAAATGTTCCCCACAAAGACAATGTCTCTTACTTCGGTGATGGTGAAAATGAAGCCCAGATGGTCTATCAGTTTTCCTTACCTCCGCTGGTGCTGCATGCTGTTCATCGTCAGGATGTTAAAGCCCTATGCCAGTGGGCGGGGTCACTGGCGCTGCCTTCAACTCATACCACCTGGTTTAATTTCCTGGCCTCGCATGATGGTATCGGTTTGAACCCGTTACGCGGCATCCTTCCGGAATCAGAGATCCTCTCGCTGGTTGAAAAGCTTCAGCAGGAAGGCGCGCTGGTCAACTGGAAAAATAATCCTGACGGTACGCGAAGCCCCTATGAAATTAATGTCACCTATCTTGATGCGTTGAGTTTGCGAGACAGCTCAGATGATGAGCGCATTGCACGGTTCATCCTGGCGCATGCTGTGTTGTTAAGTTTTCCTGGCGTACCGGCTGTATATATTCAAAGCATTCTCGGTTCGCGTAACGATTATGAAGGTGTCGAACGTCTTGGATATAACCGCGCAATAAACAGGAAGAAATACACCGCAGGTCAGGTTGATCTGGAACTCAATAATAAGAAGAGTATTCGTTATAAAATTTATTCTCGTTTGAGTGAGCTTATTGCTATTCGTCGCGGCGAGAGTGCGTTCCATCCGGATAGCCAGGCTATTTTTGACGCAATCGGCGAACATATTCTTAAAATTGTTCGTGTTGCTGAAAATGGCGAGCGAATGACAGCATTATTTAATTTTAGCAATAAAATGCAGACCATTTATGGACAAACGCTCTTTGGTAGGGAATTACTATCAGGACACGATATTAGCGGTACGGAACTGAACCTCAATCCATGGCAGGTAATGTGGATTAAAGAAAACTAAAAAGGACCCTAAAATGAAAATGCCCAAAATTGTGCTGTTATCAGCACTGGTTTCGTGCGCCCTGTTATCAGGCTGTAAGGACGATAAAGCATCTCAGGTCACCATTGAGTTTATGCACTCGTCGGTAGAACAGGAGCGTCAGGCAGTTATTACGAAACTGATCGAAAAATTCGAGAAAGAGAACCCGACTATTACGGTGAAACAGGTACCCGTTGAGGAAGATGCCTATAACACCAAGGTCATTACGTTGGCCCGTACCGGCGCGCTGCCGGAAGTGATTGAAGTCAGCCATGACTACGCCAAAGTCATGGATAAAGAGCAACTGCTGGACCGTGACGCGATCGGCAACGCGATTAAAGCCGTCGGTGAAGATACCTTTTATGACGGCATTTTACGCGTTGTTCGCACTGAAGACGGCAAGGCATGGACGTGGGTGCCGGTTAGCGCCTGGCTGTCCGGCGTCTGGTATCACAAAGATGCGCTCGCGGCAGCAGGAATCGAAGAACCGCACAACTGGGAGCAACTGCTGAAGGCCAGTCAGGCGCTCAACGATCCGGCGAAAAAACATTACGGTATCGCGCTGCCAACCGCAGAAAGCGTTATGACCGAGCAGGCTTTCTCGCAGTTTGCGTTGTCAGGCGGAGCCAACGTCTTTGATGCAAACGGCAACGTGAAAATCGATACCCCTGAAATGTCGAAAGCGCTGGCGTTTTATCGGGCACTGGCCGCGAACACCATGCCGGGCTCGAATGATGTTATGGAGATCAAAGACGCCTTCATGAACGGCTCTGCGCCGATGGCCGTTTATTCCACCTATATCCTGCCCGCGGTCTACAAAGATGGCAATCCGGCCAACCTGGGGTTCGTGGTCCCGACGGAAAAATCATCAGCCGTGTACGGCATGATCACCTCGTTGACTATCACGACCGGCCAGACCGAAGAGGAAACGCAGGCGGCAGAAAAATTTGTGACCTGGATGGAGCAGGCTCAAAACGCGTCTGACTGGGTGATGATGTCCCCTGGTGCGGCGCTGCCGGTGAACAAACTCGTGGTGGGCACTGAGAGCTGGAAAAACAACGACGTGATCAAAGCCTTTGGTCAACTGCCTTACGAGCTGATTGCGCAGTTCCCGAACGTCCAGGTATTTGGCGCCGTAGGCGACAAAAATTTTACCCGCATGGGAGATGTTACCGGGTCCGGCATTATCAGTTCCATGGTGCATAACGTAACGGTGGGACAAAAAGATCTCAATGCGACGTTAAGCAACAGCCAGAAGAAACTGACTGACCTGATCTCACAACGATAGGAGCGCTTTGCGAAGGGAATTATGAAGACGTTGTTTTCTGGTCGTTCAGATATGCCTTTCGCCATGCTGCTGTTGGCCCCCAGCCTGATTTTGCTGGGGGGCCTGGTGGCCTGGCCAATGATTTCCAACATTGAAATCAGTTTTTTACGTTTACCGCTGAACCCGCGTATTGATGCGGTGTTCGTCGGCCTGGATAACTACATTCGCATTCTGGGCGATGCTGCGTTCTGGCACTCCCTGTGGATGACGTTCTGGTATACGGCGCTGGTCGTGCTCGGCAGCACCGGGTTGGGACTGGCCGTAGCGATCTTCTTTAACCGTGAATTCCGCATGCGGAAAACGGCACGTTCACTGGTGATTCTGTCCTACGTGACGCCGTCTATTTCACTAGTATTTGCCTGGAAATACATGTTCAACAACGGCTACGGGATTGTGAACTACCTGGGCGTTGATCTGCTGCATCTCTACGATCAGGCGCCGCTGTGGTTCGATAATCCTGGCAGTAGTTTTGTCCTGGTTGTGCTGTTCGCCATCTGGCGTTACTTCCCGTACGCCTTTATCTCGTTCCTCGCAATTTTGCAGACCATTGATAAATCATTGTACGAAGCGGCAGAGATGGACGGGGCGAATGCCTGGCAGCGTTTTCGTATCGTGACGTTGCCCGCCATCATGCCGGTGCTGGCCACGGTGGTCACGCTGCGAACCATCTGGATGTTCTACATGTTTGCGGATGTGTATCTGCTCACCACCAAGGTCGACATTCTGGGCGTATATCTCTACAAAACCGCCTTTGCGTTCAATGACCTGGGTAAAGCAGCCGCCATTTCCGTTGTGCTGTTTGTGATCATCTTCGCGGTCATTCTGCTGACCAGAAAAAGGGTAAACCTCAATGGCAACAAATAAACGCGTTCTGGGCCGTATCGGTTTTTATCTGGGACTGGCGCTATTCCTGATTATCACGCTGTTTCCGTTTTTTGTGATGTTGATGACGTCATTCAAAAGCGCGAAAGAGGCGATCTCGCTGCACCCGACCATTCTGCCGCAGGAGTGGACGCTACAGCACTACATCGACATCTTTAACCCGCTGATTTTCCCGTTTGTGGATTACTTCCGTAACAGCATGGTGGTGTCGCTGACCTCCTCGGTCATTGCGGTGTTTCTCGGCACGCTGGGCGCGTATGCGTTATCCAAACTGCGCTTTAAAGGACGCACGACGATCAATGCGAGCTTCTACACCGTCTATATGTTCTCCGGGATCCTGCTGGTGGTGCCGCTGTTCAAAATCATCACCGCGCTCGGCATTTATGACACCGAACTGGCGCTGATCATCACCATGGTGACGCAGACGTTGCCTACCGCGGTCTTTATGCTGCGCAGCTATTTCGACACCATCCCGGACGAAATCGAAGAAGCCGCGATGATGGACGGCCTGAACCGCCTGCAAATCATCTTCCGCATCACCGTGCCGCTGGCGATCTCGGGTCTGGTGTCGGTCTTTGTCTACTGCTTCATGGTGGCGTGGAATGACTATCTGTTCGCCTCCATTTTCCTGTCCAGCGCCAGCAACTTCACGTTGCCGGTGGGGCTGAACACGCTCTTCAGTACGCCAGATTACATCTGGGGTCGCATGATGGCGGCATCGCTGGTAACGGCACTTCCGGTCGTCATTATGTATGCCCTGTCTGAACGTTTCATTAAAAGTGGTTTGACCGCCGGCGGCGTGAAGGGCTGAGGCGGCCGATATTAACAAGGAGTCAGTCATGAAAAAATTAGTTGCGACAGCGCCTCGTGTAGCGGCGCTGGTGGAATACGAAGATCGTCCTGTTGCAGCACATGAGGTGAAGATTCGTGCCCGTTATGGTGCCCCGAAACACGGCACCGAAGTCGTGGATTTCCGCGCGGCAAGCCCGTTCATCGATGAAGAGTTCAACGCTGAGTGGCAGATGTTTACCCCGCGTGAAAAAGGTGCAGCGCGCGGCATCGAATTTGGTAAATTCCAGCTGGGGAACATGATCGTCGGCGACATCATCGAATGTGGTGCGGACGTGACGGAATACCAGATCGGCGACAGCGTCTGCTGCTACGGCCCGTTGCAGGAAACGGTCATCGTAAACGCGGTGAACAACTATAAGCTGCGCAAAATGCCGCAGGGCGCATCCTGGAAAAACGCCGTTTGCTACGATCCGGCGCAGTTCGCCATGAGCGGCGTGCGTGATGCTAACGTCCGCGTAGGGGATTTCGTCGTGGTTGTGGGGCTGGGCGCGATTGGCCAGATTGCGATTCAGCTGGCGAAAAAAGCCGGCGCGTCAGTGGTTATTGGTGTCGATCCTATCGAACATCGCTGTGAGATCGCCCGCCGTCACGGTGCAGACCACTGCCTGAACCCAATCGGTACCGATGTCGGTCTGGAAATTAAGAAACTGACCGGCAAGCAGGGCGCCGATGTGATCATCGAAACCAGCGGATTTGCAGATGCGCTGCAATCTGCGCTGCGCGGTCTCGCCTACGGTGGAACGATCTCCTACGTGGCTTTCGCCAAGCCGTTTGCGGCAGGCTTCAACCTTGGTCGCGAAGCACACTTCAATAACGCCAAAATTGTCTTCTCCCGCGCATGCAGTGAACCCAACCCGGATTATCCGCGCTGGAGCCGCAAGCGTATTGAAGAGACCTGCTGGGAATTGCTGATGAACGGTTATCTCAATTGCGAAGATCTGATCGACCCGGTCGTCACCTTCACCACCAGCCCGGAAAGCTATATGAAGTATGTCGATCAGCACCCGGAACTCAGTATCAAAATGGGCGTCACTTTTTAAGCTAAGGACAGCAATCATGAAAATCGCAACACAAAACCAGGCCTTTTTCCCGACCGCTATCATGGAAAAATTCGAATACATCAAAGCGATGGGATTTGATGGCTACGAAATTGATGGCCGACTGCTGGTGGAAAACCTCGACGAAGTAAAAGCGGCTATCAAAGCCACCGGCCTGCCGGTCACGACGGCCTGTGGCGGATACGATGGCTGGATCGGGGATTTCATTGAAGAACGCCGCCTGAACGGTCTACAGCAGATTGAACGCATTCTGGAAGCGCTGGCAGAAGTGGGCGGAAAAGGGATTATCGTTCCGGCTGCCTGGGGGATGTTTACCTTCCGTCTGCCGCCAATGACTTCGCCACGTAGTCTGGACGGCGATCGCAAAGCGGTCAGCGCTTCCCTGCGCTGGCTGGATGAGGTGGCAGCGCGCACCGGTACTACCGTCTACCTGGAGCCGCTGAACCGCTATCAGGATCATATGATCAACACTCTGGCCGACGCGCGTCGTTATATCGAAGAGAACGGCCTGAAGCACGTGCAGATCATCGGTGATTTCTACCACATGAATATTGAAGAAGACTCCCTGACGGAAGCGCTGCATCAGAACCGCGACCTGCTGGGTCATGTGCACATTGCTGATAACCACCGCTATCAGCCGGGCAGCGGCAGCCTCGATTTCGCCAGCCTGTTCGATCAGCTGCGTGCCGATAATTATCAGGGTTACGTCGTGTACGAGTGCCGGGTGCGTGCCGACGATCCGGCTCAGGCCTATAAGGACTCTCTCACTTACTTGCGTGAATGCTAAGGATGACGAGCGTGATGAGTGCTTCTACACCTTTGCCTCTGCGCGTCGCCATCATTGGCGCCGGGCAGGTTGCAGACAAAGTGCATGCCTCGTATTACGCCACGCGCAGTGATGTTCAAATGGTGGCTGTCATGGACAGCCGCCTTGAGCAGGCACAGGCGTTCGCGGAACGTTATGCTATTCCATCGGCATGGCAGGACGCTCACGAGATGTTGCAGGAAGTAAAACCGGATGTGGTGAGCGTCTGTTCGCCTAACCGGTTCCATTTTGAACATGTGATGGCGGCTCTCGAAGCAGGTTGTCATGTGATGTGTGAAAAGCCGCCGGCGATGACGCCGCACCAGGCGGATGAGATGCGTCTCGCGGCGCGCAAGGCCGGAAAAGTCCTCGCGTACGATTTTCACCATCGCTTTGCGCTGGATACCCAGCTCCTGCGCGATGCGGTAATGAACGGAACGCTCGGTGAAATTTACTTCACCTCCGCGCAGGCGCTGCGTCGTTGCGGTGTGCCGGGGTGGGGCGTTTTCACCAATAAATCGCTCCAGGGCGGCGGGCCGCTGATCGATATCGGCATTCATATGCTGGACGCCGCGATGTACGTGCTGGGTTTCCCGCCCGTGAAGCGGGTAACCGCGCACAGCTTCCAGAGACTGGGGAACCGGAAACACACCGGCCAGTTTGGCGAATGGGATCCTGCGCAGTTTACCGTGGAAGATGCCCTGTTTGGCACGATTGAGTTCTGCAACGGTGGCATTCTGCGTCTGGACACCTCTTTTGCGCTTAATATCCGCGAGCAGTCGATCATGAACGTCTCTTTCTGCGGTGAGAAGGCGGGTGCAACGCTGTTCCCGGCACACATTTATAACGACGAAGCCGATGTTTTACAGACGCTGACCCAGCGGGAAGAAGCTGACGATCGCCGACATCTGCGCAGTATGGACGCGTTTGTTCGCCACGTATTGGGCGAGCCGGTCATGATTGCCGATGCGGAGCAGGGGCTGGTGATCCAGCAATTAGTCGCGGCGTTATATGAAGCCGCGGAAACAGGGGAAAGCGTGACGTTATGCTGAACCAGTCTGTATTAACCGATCCGGGCTTTTGCCCGCATAGCCTGAATAAGTACGCGTCCATTATGGCCTGCGGCAATGGCTACATGGGCATTCGCGCCACGCATGAAGAAGATTACACCCAGCAGACCAGAGGCATGTATCTCGCGGGGCTGTATCATCGCGCGGGACGCAACGAAACCACAGAGCTGATCAATCTGCCGGATGTCACCGGAGTTGAAGTTGAGCTGGACGGCGTCAATTTCACGCTCCTTTCAGGCGAAATTCTTGAGTGGCAACGCGAGCTGGCCTTTGCTAACGGCGAACTGCATCGTAACGTTGTCTGGCGTTCGCCGGACGGAAAAGGCTATCGCCTCGAGAGCCGTCGTTTTGTTTCGCTGGACCAGTTACCCTTAGTGGCAATGCAGCTCTCAATTACACCGCTTGACGGCGCCGCACAGGCCGTGCTGAAAACCGGCATAGATGCGACACAGACGAACAGCGGCAGGCAGCATCTGGATGAAATCTCGGTCAGGGTTTTTGACCAGCACTACATGCAGGGTGTGTATGAAACGCTGGACCGGGCGTCTGAAGTTGTTGTTTCGGCGTTTTGTCAGCTCTCCGCTAAGAGCGACAGCTGTTTCACCGCCAAAAATCGTCGCCTCAGCGTTCATCATTCTCTGACTATCTCGAAAGGTGACACCGTCACGCTTGAGAAAATCATCTGGCTGACGCATCGCAGCGATAAAGCGCTCTCGCAGGAGTCTTTCGCCCGCAACGCGCTGGCCGATCTCAAAGTCTGCGCGGCAAGAGGCTACGATGCGTTGCTTGAAAGCTCAGCGTATGCCTGGAAAGCGGTATGGCGTGACGCTCGGGTGGAAGTGACTTGTGCAGAACAGCAGGATCAGCTTGCGCTGGATTATGCCGTCTGGCACCTGACGACAATGACGCCAGCCCATAGCGAAAGAAGCAGCATTGCCGCGAAAGGGTTGACGGGGGAAGGGTACAAAGGGCACGTCTTCTGGGATACCGAAATTTTCCTGTTGCCGTTCCATCTGTTTACCCGTCCACAGATTGCCCGCAGCCTGCTGCGCTATCGCTGGCTGAATCTTTCTGGCGCGCGTGAAAAAGCACGCCGTAACGGTTGGCCGGGCGCGTTGTTCCCGTGGGAAAGCGCCGCCAGCGGAGAGGAAGAGACGCCAGAATTCGCAGCCATTAACATCCGCACCGGGGTTCGCCAGAAGGTCGCCTCCGCACTCGCTGAACACCACATCGTGGCTGATATTGCCTGGGCCGTTGTCGCTTACTGGCAGGCAACACACGACGATGCCTTTATGCGCAATGAGGGTCTGACGCTGCTGATGGAAACCGCTTCGTTCTGGATGGGACGCGCGACGGAAATTAATGGTCGTCTTGAGATCCATGACGTGATCGGACCGGATGAATACACCGAGCATATCAACAACAACGCTTACACCAACTATCTGGCCTGGCACAACGTGGCCTGCGCGCGTCAGTTTATGGCGAAATTTGGGCGTGAAGATGCGCGTTTTACGGAGAATGCCGGTAAGTTCCTGGCGCGCCTGTGGCTGCCAGAGGCCGACGCAGAGGGTGTGATCCCGCAGGATGATACCTTCATGGCAAAACCTGCCATCGATCTGAGCCGCTATAAAGCCAAAGCGGGTAAGCAAACCATTCTGCTTGATTACTCTCGCGCGGAAGTGAACGAGATGCAGATCCTGAAGCAGGCCGACGTGGTGATGCTTAACTACCTGCTGCCGGAACGGTTTACGCCGCAGCAATGTGCCGCCAATCTGGCGTTCTACGAGCCACGCACGATCCATGATTCATCCCTGAGTAAAGCCATTCACGGCATTGTGCTCGCACGCTGCGGTGACACCGAGGGGGCGTATGCCTTCTGGCGCGATGGGATTGCCATCGACCTGGGGGACGACCCGCACAGCAGTGATGACGGTATTCATGCCGCCGCCACCGGTGCGATCTGGTTGGGCGCCATTCAGGGATTTGCTGGCCTGCACATTAGCGAAGGGGAGCTGCATCTTGCGCCGAAGCTGCCTGCTCACTGGCAGAAACTCGCCTTCCCGCTGCGGTGGCGGGGCGCAACAATACACATTACCTGTGAAGATGACCTGTTAACCATTGAAACCACCGCACCTGTCACGTTGACGCTGTGGGGTAAAACGCTGCATGTATCAGGGCGAAAGGTCTGTGAGCGTAAGGACTTTCTTGTACCTGTTAATGGGACCGCTACCACGGAGGGGCGCCATGACGCTTAACGCTGTTGTATTCGATCTGGACGGGGTGATCACCGATACCGCGCATCTTCACTTTCTGGCCTGGCGCGCCGTGGCGGAGGAGATTGGTATCACCTTCGACGAAGTATTTAACGAACAGCTGAAGGGAATAAGCCGTATGGACTCCCTCCAGCGCATTCTGAAACATGGCGGGAAAGAGGGGATGTTCAGTGACGAGCAGCGCCTGGCGCTGGCGACGAAAAAAAACGCGCTTTACGTCCAGTCGCTGGCATCACTGAAGCAGGATTCGCTGCTGCCGGGTATTCGCGACGTGCTGGCGGATATTCGCGCCGCGAAGGTCAAAATTGGCCTGGCATCCGTATCGCTTAATGCTCCTGGGATTTTGCACGCGTTGGGTATTCATCAGGCTTTCGATTTTTGCGCCGATGCTTCGCGTATTAGCCGCTCAAAGCCGGACCCGGAAATCTTCCTTGCGGCCTGTAAAGGACTGAACGTGCGTCCTGAAGAGGCCATTGGTATCGAAGATGCCGCCGCAGGGGTAGATGCGATCAACGCCGCAGGAATGCTGTCGGTCGGGATTGGGCCTGGCCTGAACCATGCGGGATTACAACTTCATTCAACGCAGGAACTGACCTGGGAACGCCTGACGGCTTTCTGGGCATCCCGGGCGTATTGATAAGGAATTAATAATGGCTCAACTGTCTCTGAAACACATTCAGAAAATTTATGATAACCAGGTCCACGTGGTGAAGGATTTCAACCTCGAAATTGAAGACAAAGAATTTATCGTCTTCGTCGGTCCATCGGGTTGTGGGAAATCCACGACGCTGCGAATGATTGCCGGCCTCGAGGAGATCAGCGCGGGTGAACTGATTATTGACGGGGTTTGCATGAATGATGTTCCCGCAAAGTCCCGTGATATCGCGATGGTCTTCCAGAACTATGCGCTCTATCCGCATATGACGGTCTACGACAACATGGCGTTTGGCCTGAAAATGCAAAAAATTGCGCCCTCCGTCATTGAAGAACGCGTTACCTGGGCGGCACAGATCCTGGGCTTGCGCGATTACCTCCAGCGTAAACCTGGCGCGTTGTCCGGCGGTCAGCGTCAGCGCGTGGCGTTAGGCAGGGCGATAGTGCGCGAAGCGGGGGTGTTCCTGATGGATGAGCCCTTATCCAACCTTGATGCCAAACTTCGTGTGCAGATGCGCGCTGAAATCAGCAAGCTGCATCAGAAGCTTAATACCACCATGATTTACGTGACGCACGATCAGACGGAAGCCATGACGATGGCGACCCGCATCGTGATTTTAAAGGACGGCATCATTCAGCAGGTGGGCGCGCCGAAGCAGGTCTACAACGAGCCGGCGAATATGTTCGTTGCAGGATTTATTGGCTCACCGGCGATGAACTTCATTCGTGGCGCAATCGACGACCGCTATTTTGTGACGGAAACGCTGCGTCTGGAGATCACGGAGGACAAGCTGGCCGTACTGAATGCGCAAGGTTACCAGCGTAAAGCGGTTGTCTTTGGGATCCGTCCGGAAGATATTCTCACCGTACAGCGAAGCGGCGAAAACATCACGGCGAAGATCAGCGTTGCTGAGCTGACCGGGGCTGAATTTATGCTTTATGCCACCGTGGGTGGGCATGAACTGGTTGTCTGTGCGGGAGCGGCGGATGATTACGTTGCCGGAGATAATATCGGCATCCAGTTCGATATGAATAAGTGCCATTTCTTCGATGCTGATACTGAAACAGCTATTAGATAAGAAAGGTGTTCGCCGGAAATGAAAGTTTCCGGTTTTTTGTATGTTAATTATAAAGGAATATTTTAATGAGTACTCTACTAAGAAGTGCTGCGCTCGTCCTGTGCGCAGGGGTGAGCTGCGCGCAAGCAACTGAATCAGCCAAACAGTGGGAATTTAATATTGGCGCCATGTATGAAATTGAAAACGTCGAAGGTCAGGCCGACGATAAAGATGGATTATATGAACCCTCCGTGTGGTTTAATGCCACTTGGGATGCATGGACCATTTCGCTGGCTATGTATCAGGAAGGGCCGGTTGATTACAGTAGCATGACGCGCGGCACCTATTTCGATCGTCCCGAAGTAGAATTACGCTATCGTATTATTGGTACCGATGATTTCACGCTGGGACTGACGGGTGGTTTCCGTAATTACAGCTATCATTTCAAAGATGAGGATGGCGCGAAAGCGGGCAGCGCAAATATGCAGCGCTATAAAATTCAACCGGACTGGGATGTAAAATTAACCGATGACTGGCGTTTTGGCGGATGGTTTGCCATGTACCAGTTTGCGAATGACCTGGCAAAAACCGGTTATTCTGACAGCCGTGTTGAAACGGAAACCGGTTTTACCTGGACAATTAACGAAACCGTCTCTGCAAAAGTTAATTACTATTTAGAGCGGGGTTTCAATATGGACAGTTCACGTAATAACGGTGAATTCTCCACTCAGGAAATTCGCGCCTATCTGCCGATTTCATTGGGTCAGACGACACTAACGCCTTATACCCGTCTGGGACTCGATCGCTGGTCAAACTGGGACTGGCAAGACGATCCTGAGCGTGAAGGACATGATTTCAACCGTTTGGGTATGCTGTACGCCTATGATTTTAACAATGGTTTATCCATGACGCTGGAATATGCCTACGAATGGGAAAACCATGACGAAGGGGAAAGTGACCGCTTCCACTATGCCGGTATCGGCGTGAATTACGCGTTTTGATAACACTTCACCAGGGGCGTTTGCCCCTGGTTTTTAGCGTAATGAAGCCGCATCTGAAAAATGCGTTTCAACCAATACCTTATGCGGGGCAGGTTTACCCGCAATGCACCTGAACAACAAATCGCAGCTCTCTTCGCCCAGCTTTCTCGTGGGGATATCAAAACCGCCTGGTGCAGGGGTTAAAATGAGAGATAGCATCGGGTCGCTGTATCCTGCCATTGCGACCTGTTCCGGGATCGTCAGATTTAGCTCATCCGCGGCACGATAAAGACTTAGCAATTTCATGCTGTCCGTCGCAAAAACTGCATCAGGCGGGTTGTCTGATGAGAGTAGCTGACAGGCCGCCTGAAGCGCGCTTTCATGGGTATATCCGCCATCAATAACCCAGTCCGGATTAATCGCAATACCGTGCTTCTCAAGGCTCGATTTATAGCCCGCCAGGCGATCGATAGAAACGTGATAATCGAGCGGGGCATGCAGGCAGGCAATTTTAGTGCGACCATGTTTGATAAATGAGTCGGTTAATATGGCGCTGTCGTGGAAATTATCCGTGTCGACAGAATAGATATTCTGGTAATTGCCTTCCACTTTACCAATAACGACCACGGGCACACCGTATTCGTCCAGCGTCGCGAAAAAAGACTCGTTCGCCGGCGAGCTTAGCATGATGATCCCTTTGATCATCTTCTGCTTTATTTTACCCACGCATTTTTGCAGATCATCTTCGCTGCTTTTGGACGTTTGTAAAATAACATCAAAACCTTCTTCTTCTGCTTTTGCCGTTATGGCATGCAGTACATCAGAGAAAAACGGATTCCCTGCGGTGGTTTTGGTTGAACGGGTCGAAATAACCATAATGGCGTCGAAGCCAGAAGAGGTGAGTGCGCGGGCAAGTTTATTCGGTTGATAATTTAATTCTTCTATCGCCTTCAACACCTTTTCGCGCGCTTCAGGAGAAATATTCGTTTGTTTATTCAGAACGCGCGACACGGTTGATTTCGAAACGCCAGCAACGCGGGCAATATCATAGATGGTGGGTGACATACACCTTACTCACTCCAGACGGACAGCAATTGCGCCCATCTTACTGGAGAGAAAACGGCAATAGCAATAATTAAGAATTGATAATCAACGATCTGCCCCAATTTACTGTATTCTGAAGTGACTTTTTTCAGGGTTCCAGGCAATGAAGGACGGCGATGAAGCGACTTAAAAACGAATTCAATTCTCTGGTGAACCGTGGCGTTGATCGCCATTTGCGTCTTGCCGTGACGGGGCTGAGCCGCAGCGGTAAGACAGCATTCATTACGGCGATGGTCAATCAGCTGTTGAACCTGCATGCAGGGGCGCGCCTGCCACTGCTTAGCGCAGTGCGCGAGGAGCGGTTGCTGGGGGTGAAACGCGTACCGCAACGTGATTTTGGCATCCCCCGTTTCACCTATGATGAAGGTCTGGCGCAGTTATACGGGGAACCTCCCGCCTGGCCCACCCCGACGCGTGGCGTGAGCGAAATCCGTCTTGCGCTGCGTTTCCGCTCGAATGAATCCCTGATGCGTCACTTCAAAGAAACGTCCACGCTCTATCTCGAAATTGTGGATTATCCGGGAGAATGGCTGCTCGATTTACCGATGCTGGCGCAGGATTACCTGAACTGGTCCCGACAGATGACCGGTTTGTTGCAGGGGCAGCGGGCAGAGTGGTCGACCAAATGGCGCCAGCTTTGCGAAGGGCTGGACCCGCTGGCGCCGGCGGATGAAAACCGTCTGGCCGTCATAGCCGAAGCCTGGACGGATTACCTGCATCAGTGCAAGCAGGAGGGGTTGCATTTCATTCAGCCGGGCCGCTTCGTTCTGCCGGGTGATTTAGCCGGTGCTCCCGCGCTACAGTTTTTCCCGTGGCCGGACGTTGACAGCATCGGCGAATCGAAACTGGCGCAGGCGGACAAGACCACCAACGCCGGTATGCTCCGCGAGCGATACAATTATTACTGTGAGAAGGTGGTTAAGGGCTTTTATAAAAATCACTTTTTACGCTTTGACCGCCAGATCGTGCTGGTGGACTGCCTGCAACCGCTCAACAGCGGGCCGCAGGCGTTCAATGATATGCGGCTGGCGCTGACGCAGCTGATGCAAAGCTTTCATTATGGCCAGCGTACGCTGTTTCGCCGTTTGTTCTCGCCGGTCATCGACAAGCTGCTGTTTGCCGCCACAAAAGCTGACCATGTGACGGTCGATCAGCACGCCAACATGGTATCCCTGCTGCAACAGCTGGTGCAGGATGCCTGGCAGAATGCGGCCTTCGAAGGGATCAGCATGGACTGTCTGGGGCTGGCGTCCGTACAGGCAACGCAGAGTGGGTTGATTGACCTGAATGGCGAGAAAATTCCGGCCCTGCGGGGCAACCGTCTCAGCGACGGTGAGCCGCTCACGGTCTATCCGGGGGAAGTTCCGGCGCGTCTGCCGGGCCAGGCATTCTGGCAAAGCCAGGGTTTTCAGTTCGAAGCCTTCCGTCCGCAGAGCATGAACGTTGACCAGCCATTGCCGCATATCCGTCTGGATGCTGCGCTGGAGTTTTTAATTGGAGATAAATTGCGATGACGGAACCGTTAAAACCACGCATTGATTTTACCGGCCAGCTTGAGCAGACGCCCCATGAGGCGTTTAAAACGGCGCAAACCTTCAGCGGCCCGCAGGCCGACAACTTTGCTCCCGTGCTGGCAGACGAGCCGATGGTTGAAGAGGGGCAGGCGGAAGCGGTGGTTGATGCGGCACTGCGCCCGAAACGCAGCCTGTGGCGTAAGATGGTGACCGCCGGGTTAGCCCTTTTTGGTGTGAGCGTAATCGGCCAGGGCGTGCAGTGGGGCGTCAATGCCTGGCAAACGCAGGACTGGGTGGCGCTGGGGGGATGCGCCGCCGGGGCGTTGATTGTTGGTGCGGGCGTTGGCTCAGTCGTCAGCGAGTGGCGTCGCCTCTGGCGTTTGCGTCAGCGTGCCCACGAACGCGATGAAGCGCGGGATCTGCTGCACAGTCACGGCACAGGAAAAGGGCGTGCTTTTTGTGAAAAGCTTGCGGCTCAGGCCGGGATAGATCACTCTCACCCGGCGCTTCAGCGCTGGTATGCGGCGATCCACGAAACCCAGAATGACCAGGAAGTGGTCACGCTCTATGCGCACATTGTTCAGCCGGTACTGGATGCGCAGGCTCGTCGTGAGATCAGCCGTTCGGCGGCGGAATCTACCCTGATGATCGCCGTCAGTCCGCTGGCAATGGTGGACATGGCCTTTATCGCCTGGCGCAACCTGCGTCTGATCAACCGCATCGCCAGGCTGTACGGCATTGAGCTTGGCTATTACAGCCGACTGCGCCTGTTCAAACTGGTGTTGCTGAATATCGCCTTCGCCGGGGCAAGCGAACTGGTACGGGAGGTCGGGATGGACTGGATGTCGCAGGATCTTGCGGCGCGTCTCTCTGCCCGGGCGGCGCAGGGGATTGGTGCCGGTCTGCTGACGGCACGCCTGGGTATCAAAGCGATGGAGGTTTGTCGTCCACTCCCCTGGATCGATGGCGATAAGCCGCGGCTGGGGGATTTCCGTCGCGAATTGATTGGCCAGCTTAAAGAGACGCTCAATAAAAAACCTGCTCAGTGAGGTTTTGTTTACTAATCGTGCGGGCTGTCAATATTTGTTGACAGCCACCTTCCCGAACACCGTGATCTGACATATCATTTTACTGTTATTGGCTTAAACGGTGAATTTCCCATGCGTCTGGAAGTCTTTTGTGAGGACCGTCTCGGTCTGACCCGCGAGTTACTCGATCTTCTTGTTTTACGTAGCATTGATTTACGTGGCATAGAGATCGACCCTGTCGGGCGAATTTACCTCAATTTTGCCGAAATTGAATTTAATACCTTCAGTAGCCTGATGGCGGAAATCCGCCGTATCGCTGGCGTTACGGATGTACGTACCATCCCCTGGATGCCGTCCGAGCGGGAACATCTTGCGCTGAGCGCGCTGCTGGAAGCAATGCCGGAGCCGTTTCTCTCTCTCGATCTGAAAAATAAAGTCGAGCGCGTTAACCAGGCCAGCTGCCAGCTGTTTGCGCAGACTCAGGAAAAACTTATCGGGCACCACGCCACGCAACTGATCACCGGTTTTAATTTCCAGCGCTGGCTGGACAGCAACCCGCAAAATACCCATAGCGAGCATGTCGTCATCAACGGACAGAATTTCCTGATGGAGATCACGCCGGTCTACCTGAAAGGGGAAAATGCCGCGCGGGTGCTGACCGGCGCAGTGATCATGCTGCGCTCCACGGTGCGAATGGGGCGTCAGTTACAGAACCTTTCCAGCCAGGACGTCGGCGCATTCAGCCAGATTATTGCGGTGAGCCCGAAGATGCGTCATGTGATCGACCAGGCGCGCAAGCTGGCAAATCTTACGGCGCCGCTGCTGATTACCGGGGATACCGGTACGGGGAAAGATCTGCTGGCGCATGCTGTGCACATGGCCAGCCCGCGTGCGGCAAAACCGTATCTGGCGCTGAACTGCGCCTCTATTCCTGAAGATGCCGTTGAAAGTGAGCTGTTCGGGCATGCACCGGAAGGTAAAAAAGGCTTCTTTGAACAGGCGAATGGCGGCTCGGTGCTGCTGGACGAGATTGGCGAAATGTCGCCACGCATGCAGGCGAAACTGCTGCGTTTCCTCAATGACGGCACGTTCCGCCGCGTGGGGGAAGATCATGAAGTTCACGTGGACGTGCGCGTCATCTGCGCCACCCAGAAAAACCTGGTGGAGCTGGTGCAGAAAGGGGTATTCCGCGAAGATCTCTACTATCGTCTCAACGTTCTGACGCTCAATATTCCGCCGCTGCGCGATTGCCCACAGGACATCATGCCGTTGACAGAACTGTTCGTGGCCCGTTTTGCCGATGAGCAGGGCGTGCCGCGTCCGAAGCTCTCTGCCGACCTGGGCACCGTGCTGACGCGTTACGGCTGGCCGGGCAATATTCGTCAGCTTAAAAATGCGGTCTATCGCGCATTAACTCAGCTTGAAGGGTATGAACTGCGCCCTCAGGATATTCTATTGCCGGATTACGATGCCGGGACGGTCTCGGTAGGCGAAGAGGCAATGGAAGGCTCGCTGGATGACATCACCAGCCGTTTCGAGCGTTCGGTGTTAACGCAGCTATATCGCAGCTATCCGAGCACGCGCAAGCTGGCTAAACGTCTTGGGGTGTCACATACCGCGATTGCGAATAAGTTGCGCGAGTATGGGTTAAATCAGAAGAAGGGTGACGAATAAATAAAAAAGCCTCTTTGCAGAGGCTTTTTTACGTTTAGGCTTTAAGCGCCTCAAGTGCAGCGGTGTAATCCGGTTCGGTAGTGATTTCGTTGACCAGCTCACTGAAAACAACGTTGTCGTTTTCGTCGATCACCAGCACCGCTCGAGCAGCCAGACCCTTCAGCGCGCCTTCGGAAATGGCAACACCGTATTTCTCCAGGAAATCAGGGCTGCGCAGAGTGGAAAGGGTGATGACGTTGCTCAGGCCTTCAGCGCCGCAGAAGCGGGACTGGGCAAACGGCAGGTCAGCAGAAATGCACAGCACTACGGTGTTGTCCATTTCGGTCGCCAGCTGGTTGAATTTACGCACTGATGCAGCGCAAACGCCAGTATCGATGCTTGGGAAAATGTTCAGGACTTTACGTTTGCCAGCAAACTGGCTCAGCGTGACGTCAGACAGATCTTTAGCCACCAGAGTAAAAGGCTGTGCTTTGCTGCCAGACTGTGGGATGGAACCTGCAACAGCAACCGGGTTGCCCTGGAAATGAACGAGTTGTGACATAGATATCTTCCTGTTTACAAATAGTTAACGTCGTGGCTAGTGTATGTCATCCGCAGTTAGCACGGCAAACCAATTTTCTGCCTTTCCGGCCTGCAAGGAGTCAGTGATGAGAAGCGTTAAGGTCTATGAAGAAGCCTGGCCATTGCACACCCCGTTTGTGATCTCGCGCGGCAGCCGTAATGAGGCCTGCGTGGTCGTGGTTGAATGTGAAGAGAACGGCGTAAAAGGCGTCGGAGAATGCACCCCTTATCCACGTTACGGAGAAAGCCTGGCGTCAGTCATGGCGCAAATTATGACGGTAGTGCCCGAGTTGCAGGCGGGTCTGACGCGTGAGGCTCTTCAGCTTCGGTTGCCGGCCGGCGCGGCACGCAACGCGATTGACTGCGCACTCTGGAGTCTGGAAGCGGCGAAACAACAAAAACCGCTGCCTGCGCTGCTGGACGTTGCGCTGCCGCAATCGATCGTCACCGCGCAAACGGTGGTCATCGGTGAACCAGAGCAAATGGCCGCCAGCGCTCAGGCGTTGTATGCCACCGGTGCAACATTATTAAAGGTGAAGCTCGACGATCGTCTGATTAGCGAACGCATGGTCGCCATTCGTACGGCGGTGCCTGATGCCACTCTTATCGTCGATGCGAACGAATCATGGCACAGCGAAGGGCTGGCAGCCCGTTGTCAGCTGCTTGCCGATCTGGGCGTCGCCATGCTGGAGCAACCCCTCCCGGCAGGAGACGATGCCGCGCTGGCGAATTTTATTCATCCGCTTCCCGTCTGTGCAGATGAAAGCTGTCATACCCGTGCGAGCCTGTCAGCTCTCAATGGACGCTACGAAATGGTGAACATTAAGCTGGATAAAACAGGTGGATTAACCGAGGCCCTGGCACTGGCACAAGATGCGCAGGCGCAAGGCTTTGCTCTGATGCTGGGCTGTATGTTGTGCACGTCCAGAGCGATCGGCGCTGCGCTCCCGCTGGTGAACAGCGTGCGTTTTGCCGATCTGGACGGCCCAACCTGGCTGGCGGTTGACGTCTCACCCGCGCTGAATTTTACCTCCGGCGTACTTCATCTTTGAGGCTGCCAGCGCAGGAGATCTGTCATCGCCCGCAGGTATTTTTCGCTCGCTTCATCCGAGGAGATGGGCGGAAACTCTGCGGTGATACAGTGAAGGCTGAGGTCTGCGCACCAGCTGCCAAACGACCCGGGTGTTTCATAGCCAACGCTGCTCACCAGAGGTAGAGCAAACGCATCCGCCAGCCACTGCCCGAGCGCCGTATGACGAGGATCTTCAATACAGGCGAGGGGATCGTGGAAAGAGACAACCCAGGCCGGGTGGATCTTATGAATAAGCTGGCACAGCGCCTGAGTCTCCGGTTCGGAACCGGGTTTGTCTCCTGTGAGCAGGACCACATCTCGCTCCTGCGCCGAACTGTTCCAGCGATACACCGTTTCACCGGCGCGCCAGTTTGCCGCCGGGAAGTTCCTGTTCAGGTCAACGCCGCGTGCATTCGCCCGTAATCCAAGCTGACAACCGTCCGGGTTGACGGACAAAATCACATGATGACGTCGTAAATCGGGGGCCAGCGTACGTAGCGCGCACGAGAGCGTCACGACAGACGAGTTTTCATCGCCATGCGTGCCTGCAATGATTAAGCCGCTATTGCGATCGGCCTTGGGGGCCGGAAACCAGATCAGCGGCGCGCCTAAAAATGAGCGTCCATAATGTTCAGTTCCTGGCGGGAAGGCACCGCGTTCCGTTCTTGGTCGGGTAGTTGCCATAGTAAACCCTGATGATAAAGTCACTTCTGGCAGTGTTGTGCAAAAGCCGCGCTTAATCAAATAGTTTCCGTGTGTGTGGAAAATTGCCTGACATCAACTTTCCGGAGGAAGCATTTGCATTTCTCCGTTTCGAAACAAATAATTACGCATCTGCCTGTTACCTGACATCATTAAGGGGATCGTATGAAGCATCCTGTTTCGCTTCTTTGTACTGCGCTGTGGCTGTGCGGGCTTTCTTCACTTTCATATGCCGCGGAGGTTCCCGAAGGAACGGTTCTGGCGCAAAAGCAGGAGCTGGTTCGACATATCAAAGATGAGCCCGCTTCGCTCGATCCGGCAAAAGCGGTGGGATTGCCCGAGATACAGGTGATTCGCGACCTCTATGAAGGGCTGGTAAATCAGAACGAAAAAGGGGAGTTAGTTCCCGGCGTGGCGACGCGCTGGCAGAGCAATGACAACCGCGTCTGGACGTTCACGCTGCGGGATAACGCTAAGTGGTCTGACGGTACCCCAGTGACGGCACAAGATTTTGTCTATAGCTGGCGTCGTCTGGTTGATCCTAAAACAACGTCACCTTTCGCCTGGTTTGCGGCGCTGGCGGGCATTAACAATGCCCAGTCCATCATCGACGGCAAAGCTGCTCCGGATACGCTCGGCGTGACGGCGGTCGATGCTAAAACGCTGCGCGTGCAGCTGGACAAACCGCTACCCTGGTTCAGTAATCTGACGGCTAACTTCGCGTTTTATCCTGTTCAAAAGGCCAATGTGGAGAGCGGTAAGGAATGGACGCGCCCTGGCGCGCTCATTGGCAACGGTGCTTATGTGCTGAAAGATCGCGTGGTGAATGAAAAACTGGTGGTTGAGCCGAATTCACATTACTGGGATAACGCCAGGACGGTGCTTAAAAAAGTCACCTTTGTGCCAATCAACCAGGAGTCCTCAGCGACCAAACGCTATCTGGCGGGCGATATCGATATTACAGAATCGTTTCCGAAAAACATGTACCAGAAGCTGCTTAAAGATATTCCGGGACAGGTATATACACCGCCACAGCTTGGGACCTATTACTACGCGTTTAATACGCAAAAAGGCCCAACCGCGGATGCACGCGTACGTCTCGCGCTCAGCATGACTATCGACAGACGTATTATGGCGGAAAAAGTCCTGGGGACCGGCGAGAAACCGGCCTGGCATTTTACTCCCGATGTCACTGCGGGTTTTACGCCGGAAACCTCGCCATTTGAGCAGATGTCACAGCAGGAGCTGAATGCGCAAGCGAAAACGTTGTTGCAGGCGGCAGGCTATGGCCCTCAGCGTCCGCTAAAATTAACGCTGCTGTATAACACGTCTGAAAACCACCAGAAAATCGCGATTGCCGTTGCATCCATGTGGAAGAAAAATCTGGGTGTTGACGTTAAGTTGCAGAATCAGGAGTGGAAAACCTACATCGACAGCCGCAATACCGGGAATTTTGACGTCATCCGTGCATCGTGGGTAGGGGACTACAACGAGCCGTCGACATTCCTGTCGCTGCTGACCTCCTCCCATAGCGGGAATATCTCACGATTCAACGACCCTGCTTACGATAAGATTATTCATCAGGCGACGCTCGAAACCACTGAAAAAGCGCGTAATGCCGATTACAACATGGCCGAGAAGATCCTCACCGAGAAAGCACCGATTGCCCCTATTTATCAGTACACCAATGGACGTCTCATCAAGCCATGGGTTAAAGGTTATCCGATAAATAACCCAGAGGATGTTGCGTACAGCCGTACAATGTATATTGAAAAGCATTAAAAAGAGGTCAGGGCGCTACGTGATTATGGTAAACATCCATTAACCGCATAAGCGCCCGCTCTCAGGGGGCATGATTTTACAGCCTGGTTAATACCGTATATCCCCTTCATATCAGCCCATCACTCATTGTCATGATGAATATCTTCAGAGAGATTCTTTCTCCCGTTTATCGAAAAACGCGTAGTCATTTATTCGCCATTCCTGTAGCAGTATAGTCATTACTGTTTTCAAGATTAAATTTGTCCGATACAGGATTTTTTCATATTCAGGCCATTTATTGAATTAAAGCCTTATTTCTCTGCGCTGTTACGGGGTGTGTTAATAAATGCATTGATGTAAATCAATTATTCAACCTCATGGAACAATAAGTTCAATATTTCCAATCAAAGCAGTCATTTCTGCCAAATTAATGTGAATAAATAGTTAATTTTTACTGTGTATCATGTATCTATGGCATTTATGAGTACACTAATTTAGTGGAATATTCTTAAGAAAAGTCTAATGGTAGATCTTTGATCTGGGAAGTTGATTTTAAATGGGGTTTTGCTCTAATATGGCTTTGTAAAGAAACGTCACTCACTTAACATTTATTTCTTTTAAAGAAAGGGATTGCTATGGCCGATTCATTCCAGAATGAGGTGCCCAAGGCACGCATAAATTTAAAGCTGGCTCTGCATACAGGTGGCGCGCAAAAGAAAATCGAACTGCCGCTTAAACTCCTCACCGTCGGTGATTTCAGTAATGGAAAAGAGAATCGCCCATTATCGGAAAGGGAGAAAATCAACGTCAATAAAAATAACTTCAACAGCGTACTTTCGG
>NZ_QFRV01000050.1:0-34865 GCF_004136805.1 Enterobacter cloacae complex sp. GF14B | reverse complement strand
CGCGCCACTACGGCAACATCCGCGCCACGGCGCAGCACTGGCTGGAAGAGGTTGAAATCCCCGCCTCGCGCATCGACGACCTGCCGACAACCTTCTCCGGCGGCATGCAGCAGCGTTTACAGATTGCCCGCAATCTCGTCACCCATCCGAAGCTGGTGTTTATGGATGAACCGACCGGTGGGCTGGACGTCTCCGTGCAGGCGCGCCTGCTGGATCTGCTGCGCGGCCTGGTGGTGGAGCTGAACCTGGCGGTAGTGATTGTCACCCACGATTTAGGCGTTGCGCGCCTGCTGGCGGACCGCCTGCTGGTGATGAAGCAGGGTCAGGTGGTGGAAAGTGGGCTGACCGATCGGGTGCTCGACGATCCCCATCATCCGTACACCCAACTGCTGGTGTCCTCGGTATTACAGAATTAAGAGGCCAACATGATCCACGTTGAAAATGTCAGTAAAACCTTTGTGCTCCACCAGCAAAACGGTGTCCGCCTGCCGGTACTGCAAAATGCCTCATTAGAGGTCAGCAACGGCGAATGCGTGGTGCTGCATGGCCATTCCGGCAGCGGAAAATCCACCCTGCTGCGCTCCCTGTACGCCAATTATCTGCCGGACGAAGGCCATATCCATATCCGCCATAACAATGAATGGGTTGATCTGGTCCAGGCTCCCGCGCGCAAAGTGCTGGAAGTACGCCGCTCGACGATCGGCTGGGTCAGCCAGTTCCTGCGGGTGATCCCGCGGATCTCCGCCCTGGACGTGGTCATGCAGCCTCTGCTGGATCTCGGCGTGCCGCGCGAAACCTGCGCCGCTAAAGCCGCCAGCCTGCTGACGCGTCTCAACGTACCGGAGCGTCTGTGGCACCTCGCCCCGTCGACCTTTTCCGGCGGCGAGCAGCAGCGCGTCAACATCGCCCGTGGCTTTATCGTCGATTACCCGATTTTACTCCTGGATGAACCCACCGCCTCGCTCGACAGTAAAAACAGCGCAGCGGTGATAGAACTGATCGAACAGGCCAAAGCGCGCGGCGCGGCGATCGTCGGGATCTTCCACGACGACGCCGTACGCCATCGCGTGGCGGACAGACTGCACCCGATGGGGACAAACGTATGATTATCAATAATGTCAGGCTGGTGCTGGAAAATGAGGTCGTGAACGGCTCGGTTGAGGTGCGGGACGGTGTCATCCGCGCCTTTGCCGAAACCCAGAGCCGCTCACCGGACGCGATGGACGGCGAAGGCGGCTGGCTGCTACCGGGGCTGATTGAGCTGCATACCGATAATCTCGATAAATTCTTCACCCCGCGCCCGAAGGTGGACTGGCCTGCGCATTCAGCGATGAGCAGCCACGACGCGCTGATGGTCGCCAGCGGCATCACCACGGTGCTGGACGCGGTGGCGATCGGCGACGTGCGCGACGGCGGCGATCGCCTGGAGAACCTGGAGAAGATGATCAACGCCGTGGAGGAGACGCAAAAGCGCGGCCTCAACCGCGCCGAGCACCGCCTGCACCTGCGCTGCGAGCTGCCGCACCACACCACCCTGCCGCTGTTTGAGAAGCTGGTGGGCCGCGAGCCGGTCTCGCTGGTTTCCCTGATGGATCACTCGCCGGGACAGCGCCAGTTCGCCAACATTGAAAAGTATCGCGAATACTATCAGGGCAAATATTCGCTCAACGACGCGGAGATGGCGCGCTACGAAGAAGAGCAGCTGGCGCTGGCGGCCCAGTGGTCGCAGCCGAATCGCCTCTCCATTGCCGCTATGTGCCGGGACCGTAATATTGCCCTGGCCAGCCATGATGACGCCACGCACGATCACGTGCGCGAATCCCACCAGCTTGGGAGCGTGATCGCCGAATTTCCCACCACGTTCGAGGCGGCAGAAGCATCACGTAAGCATGGCATGAACGTCCTGATGGGCGCGCCGAACATCGTACGCGGCGGGTCGCACTCCGGCAACGTGGCGGCAAGCAAGCTCGCCTCGCTCGGCCTGCTGGATATCCTCTCCTCTGACTATTACCCCGCCAGCCTGCTGGACGCGGCGTTCCGGGTGGCGGACGACGAGGGCAACAGCTTCACGCTGCCACAGGCGATTCGCCTGGTGACAAAAAACCCGGCCAGCGCGCTCAACCTTCACGATCGCGGTGAGATTGCCGAAGGCAAACGGGCAGACCTGGTGCTGGCGCACCGCAAGGGCGAGCACGTTCATATCGACCACGTCTGGCGTCAGGGAAAAAGGGTGTTCTGATGGGAAGACTCATCTGGTTAATGGGCCCGTCCGGCTCCGGGAAGGACAGCCTGCTGTCGGCGTTACGGCAGCGGGAACATTCACAGCTGCTGGTAGCGCACCGCTACATTACCCGCGCGGCAAACGCCGGGAGTGAAAACCATATCGCCCTGAGCGAGCAGGAGTTTTTTACCCGCGCCGGGCAAAACCTGCTGGCGCTGAGCTGGCATGCCAACGGTTACTACTATGGCGTCGGCATCGAGATCGACCTCTGGCTGCACGCGGGCTTTGACGTGCTGGTCAACGGCTCGCGGGCGCATCTCCCGCAGGCTCGCGCCCGGTACGAAGCGGCGTTGCTCCCGGTCTGTTTGCAGGTTTCCCCGGACGTTCTGCGTAGCCGGCTGCAAAAGCGGGGGCGCGAAAACGCGCGCGAGATCGACCAGCGGCTGGAACGGGCGGCGCGTTACACCCCGTCGGGTTGCCATCTCCTCAATAACGACGGAAGTTTGCTACAGTCAGTCGAGACCTTTCTATCCCTTATCCGCCAGAAGGAGAAACAGCATGCCTGACTGCCAGCTTCGCCCCGCCACCGCCGACGATGCGCCGATCGTTTACGCGCTGATCTGCGAACTTAAGCAGGCCGAGTTCGATCATCAGGCGTTTCACGCCGGGTATCTGGCCAACTTGCGGGATCACAATATGCGCTACCAGCTGGCCGAGCTGGACGGGCAGATCATCGGGATGATCGGCCTGCATATGCAGTTTCACCTGCACCACGCCCGCTGGATCGGCGAGATCCAGGAACTGGTGGTGATGCCGCAGGCGCGCGGATTAAAAGTGGGCAGCCAGCTGCTGGCCTGGGCAGAGGACGTCGCACGGCAGGCAGGCGCCGAGCTGACCGAGCTTTCCACCAGCGTGAAGCGCGTGGACGCGCACCGTTTTTATGTTCGTGAAGGGTATACGCAAAGCCATTTCCGCTTCACCAAACCGCTGTAGAGGTGCGTTATGAGTCTGACGATCACGCTGACAGGAACCGGAGGGGCGCAGCTGGTGCCGGTGTTTGGCTGCGACTGCGCGGCGTGCCGACGGGCGCGTTTACAGGAAAATTATCGCCGTCGCCCCTGTAGCGCGGCGGTGAAATTCAACGATGCGGTCACCTTGCTGGACGCGGGTATTCCGCACCTGATGGACGACTGGCCTGCGGGCAGCTTCCAGCAGTTTTTGCTTACCCATTATCATATGGATCACGTTCAGGGGCTTTTCCCTCTGCGCTGGGGCGTAGGCGCCACCATTCCCGTCTACGGTCCGCCAGACGAGGCAGGCTGTGACGATCTGTTCAAACATCCGGGCATCCTGGATTTCAGCCACACGGTCGAGCCGTTCGTGATGTTTGAGCTACAGGGCCTGCGGGTGACGCCGCTGCCGCTCAACCATTCAAAACTCACGTTTGGCTATCTGCTGGAGTCCGCCCACAGCCGCGTGGCGTGGCTGTCTGATACCGCCGGACTGCCGGATAAAACGGTGACGTTTCTGCTAAACAATCAGCCGCAGGCGATGATTATCGACTGTAGCCATGAACCGCGCCCGGAGACGCCGCGCAACCATTGTGATTTGAATACGGTGATTGCGCTGAACGAGGTGATTGGCTGTCCGCAGGTGATCCTGACGCATATCAGCCATCAGTTTGACGTGTGGATGATGGATAACCCGCTGCCGTCCGGCATTGAAGCGGGGTATGACGGGATGGTGATGGTGCTGGATTAGGTTTTCTCCCTCTCCCGTGGGAGAGGGTTGGGGTGAGGGCAACAGGCCGCACTTAGCCGCGATCGTAATCGTCTTCCAACCTGCGCTCGTCCTCTTCTAACCGACGCCTGTCGTCGTCCAACTGACGCTGACGCTCGTCTAAACGGCGGCGTCTGTCTTCGAGCTGCCGACGACGATCGTCGTACTGTCGGCTGTCGATTTGACGGCTGCGGTCGTAACGATCGTCGTCATCGTCATTACGGCTGCTGCCGGGGTTATAGGCGTCGTTGATCGCCTGCTGAATATTGCCAATAGCATCATCAATCACATCGGCATGCGCCAGTTGGCTGGTTAAAGTCAGCAGACCCAATAACAGAGCGGTAGAGTAACGTTTCATAAGGCCAGACTCGCAGGTGAACTGGCCTTAAAGTAATGACTGGCTGTTAACGGGAGTAGCGGAGGAATCTCAAATTACCATCACCTTGCGCAGCGCCTGCGCCAGCTGCTGGCGGGTAAACGGCTTACGCAGTAACGGAACGTCCGGCAGCTGCGGGTTATGCGCCGGGCGCAAATCCTGCCCGCTGATCAGCAGCACCGGCAACTGCGGATAGTGGCTGCGTACATGGCCGATCACCTCCGCACCGCTCAGGCCGCCCGGCAGCATCAGGTCGCTGATAAACATGCCGATATCCGGTGATGCGTCCAGCATGTTCAGCGCCTGCTCGCCGTTTTCGGCTTCGAGCGTCAGGTAGCCAAGCTGGTGCAGTTGCTCACACAGGGTCTGCCGCACGCCCGCCTCATCTTCCAGGACCAGCACAAGCAGCTCACTTTCTGCCGGGGCCGTGGTCGCCAGCGCGGCATCATTGGAGAACGCGGGCAGCGTCGAGCGCGGCAGCTGGAGCCGCACGGTGGTTCCCTGCCCCGGCGCGCTTTCGATCTCAACGCGCCCCCCGGACTGACGCACAAAGCCGTACACCATCGACAGCCCTAATCCGCTGCCGCTGCCGGTCTGTTTGGTGGTGAAGAACGGTTCAAAGACCTGCGATTTCACCTCCTGCGACATCCCACAGCCGTGGTCAATCACCTCCAGCGCGACCATATCCTGCCTGCGCCCGTCGCTGCGGGTCACACGTTGGTTCCAGGTGCGGATTTTAATCACACCGTTTTGCCCCTCCATTGCATCACGGGCGTTCATCACCAGGTTGATAATGGCATTTTCCAGCTGGCTGACGTCAATCCATGCGGGCCAGGCCGGGGTTTGCGCTTCAATATCCAGCGTCAGCGTGGCGGGAAGGGAGTGCCGCATCAGCTCGCTCAGGTTCTCCAGCAGCGGCTTCATCTCTACCGCATGGGGTTGCAGGGATTGCTTGCGCGAGAAGGCCAGCAGACGCTGGGTGAGCATGGCCCCGCGTTCCGCGGCTTTGAGCGCACGAGTGATGCGCGGCGCGTCCGGTGACGCTGAATCGGTCAGCTCCAGACTGCCGATAATCACCGCCAGCAGGTTATTAAAATCATGCGCCAGACCGCCCGTCAGTTGCCCGACCGCCTTCATTTTCTGGCTGTGCAGCAGCGCCTCCTCCAGCCCCTGACGTTCGATGCGGTCGACCTCCATCTGCGAGGTCTTCTCCTTAAGCAGCCGCGTGGTGTGCTCCAGCGAAGCGGTATTGCGTGCAAAAACGTTAAACGCGCGCGCCAGTTCCCCCAGCTCATCACGCCGCTGTAGTGCGGGCACCGACACATTCTGCTCTCCGTGAGCGAGACGCGACATTGCCCTTGAGATAGCCGTCAGGTTGGAGCCCAGATTGCGATAAATATACCAGCAGGCGCAGCCGGTGATGATCAGCGCCAGCACCGCGAAAACGCTGATAAACACGCTGATGGAGCGCAGCTCCTGGTGACTTTGGGCGGTACGCAGCCGGGAGGCCTGCGCCACCTGTTCAACGTACTGATTGATGTCGCGGTTTAATATCGCTACCAGCGCCTTGATGTGGAACATGTACCAGCTGATGGACAGATCGCTCTCTTCCAGCTGCTTCGACAGTGGCGCGAGCTTGCGCAGCTCATCATTAAAATCCGGGAGCACCAGGTTGACCACCGGTTGCAGGGCGCTCGCGGGTAACATCGCGGTTACTGCATCCAGCTGCTGCACCGTGGCGCGCGGTGAAGGGGTATCAATGGCGGCAACGATCAGCCTGTCCATCTCTGCAAGCTGCCGGGCGTCTGGCACATTGCTCGCGTAACGACGGTTGATATCCTGCAAATGACGCAGGTAGCTTTGGCTTTGATACAGCGCGCTGAGCAGCGCGTTACGCTCCAGATGCCGTTTTTGCCCGCGCTCCAGCATTCCCGTCACGCTCTGCTGTAACTCATTGCTCCTGCGAATAATACGCGTCACCAGCGCCGGCTCCTGCTGCGCCAGCGGCGCATCGGCAAGCTGCTCCAGCGAGTGGCGCAGCGCCATTTGCGTCTGTTTAAGCCGCTCAGCTTCGCCTTTGTACTCCAGCGCACCGACCACCTGCGACAGCCGCACCGCCGCCGTTGCCACATTGGCCGTGTCGCGCGCGAGGTTCATGCTGCCGGTCATGTCATCCAGCGTTTGCTGCTGCACCTGCTCCTGGATCTGGCTGGCATGACGAAAGCCGAGCACCGCCACGCCGCTGACCATCAGCGTTACCGCCACCACCAGCAGGTTAAATATCAGCAGGCGACCGCGGGCGCTGGTGAAGAACGGGGGGCGTGATGGCATGGGTTTGGGCTCCTCTGCGGTTTGGTGCCCTCACCCTGGCCCTCTTCCCACAGGGAGAGGGAAAAGGAAAATGTGATGGCGATTAGCTATTCATAACTATGACAAATATGAACAGCTTCTGACATTTTGCATTTACGCGCCTGTGATGAAGTGCAGATATCGACATTCACAGGAGATCCGCCATGAGCAGAACCCCGGTTTTAGAGATGCGCCACATTGCCAAAACCTTTGGCAATTTCCACGCGCTCAAGGGCGTGGATTTGACGGTTTTCCCCGGTGAGATCCACGCGCTGATGGGGGAAAACGGCGCCGGAAAGAGCACGCTGATGAAGATCCTCGCAGGCGCCTATACCGCCAGCAGCGGCGACATCCTCATCGACGGTCAGCCGTTTCACATCAAAGGGCCGAAGGATGCGCTGGCCGCAGGCATTACCCTGATTTATCAGGAGATGCAGCTTGCTCCTAACCTGACCGTGGCGGAAAACATTTTTCTCGGTAGCGAGCTGTCGCGCGGCGGGCTGGTCCAGCGCAAAGAGATGGCTGCCCAGGCCCAGGCGGTCATTGACCGTCTGGGCGCGCAGTTCAGCGCCACCGACCTGGTCATGAAACTGACCATCGCCGAGCAACAGCAGGTGGAGATCGCCCGCGCGCTGCACCGCAACAGCCGCATTCTGGTGATGGACGAACCTACCGCCGCCCTCTCCTCACGCGAAACCCACCGTCTGTTCGAACTGATTTTGCGCCTGCGCGATGAAGGGATGGCGATTATCTACATCAGCCACCGCATGGCGGAAGTGTATGAACTCTCTGACCGCGTCAGCGTGCTACGCGACGGGCAATACGTCGGCAGCCTGACGCGCGACAAGCTCAACGCCTCCGAGCTGGTGCGCATGATGGTGGGTCGTCCGTTAAGCGACCTGTTCAACAAAGAGCGCGATATTCCGCTCGGCAGCCCGCGTCTGAACGTGCATCACCTCACGGATGGCAAAAAAGTGCAGCCGTGCAGTTTGCAGGTTCGCTCCGGTGAAATCGTCGGGCTGGCAGGGCTGGTCGGCGCCGGGCGTTCTGAGCTGGCGCAGCTGATCTTCGGCGTGCGCAAAGCCACCGGCGGCATGATTGAGGTGGACGGCGAACCGGTGGTGATCCACTCCCCGCGCGCGGCCATTGAGAACGGCATCGGTTTTCTCACCGAGAACCGCAAGGAGCAGGGGCTATTTCTGGAGCTGGCGGCGCAGGAGAACATCACCATGGCGACGCTGGAGCGCGACGCCACCTTCGGCTGGCTGAACCGCAAAAAAGCGCAGTCGATTTCCGATGACGCCATCGCCCTGCTCAATATCCGCGTGCCGCATTCTCAGGTGCGCGCAGGCGGGCTCTCCGGCGGCAACCAGCAAAAACTGCTGATCTCCCGCTGGGTGGCGATAGGCCCGCGCATTCTGATTCTGGACGAACCCACGCGCGGCGTGGACGTCGGGGCAAAAAGCGAGATCTACCGCATCATGAACCAGATGGCGCGCAAAGGGGTGGCGATCCTGATGATCTCCAGCGAGCTGCCGGAAGTAGTAGGAATGAGCGACCGGGTGTACGTGATGCGGGAAGGCAGCATTGCGGGTGAACTGCACGGGCGCGACATCTCTCAGGAAAACATCATGACGCTGGCAACCGGCGTGAACGACACACATCATCAGGCGGTGTAATTATGACAACTCCAACCCATCCGCAGCAGGTGGCGAAATCCGCCTCTGCCAAAAAAATGCTGATGAGCGATCTGATGCAAACGATCGGCATTTTGCCGATTTTAATCCTGATTGTGGCTGTATTTGGCTTTATCGCTCCGAACTTTTTCACAGAAAGTAACCTGCTCAATATTACCCGGCAGGCGTCGATCAACATTGTTCTGGCGGCCGGGATGACCTTCATCATCCTGACCGGCGGGATTGACCTCTCCGTGGGCTCGATTCTGGGCACCACGGCGGTGGCGGCGATGGTGGTCTCGCTTATCCCTGAATTTGCGATGCTCTCCATTCCGGCGGCGCTAATGCTCGGTATGGTACTGGGGCTGTTCAACGGCGCGCTGGTGGCCTTCGCCGGACTTCCGCCATTTATCGTCACGCTCGGCACCTACACGGCGCTGCGCGGCGCGGCCTACCTGCTGGCGGACGGCACGACGGTCATTAACTCCAACATCAACTTCGAGTGGATCGGCAATAACTACCTCGGCCCGATCCCCTGGCTGGTTGTGATCGCCCTGGCGGTGATTGTGGTGTGCTGGTTTATTCTGCGTCGCACAACCCTCGGCGTTCACATCTATGCGGTCGGCGGCAATATGCAGGCGGCGCGCTTAACGGGCATTAAGGTCTGGCTGGTGCTGCTGTTTGTCTACGGCATGAGCGGCCTGCTCTCCGGTCTCGGCGGCGTCATGAGCGCTTCACGTCTCTACAGCGCCAATGGCAACCTCGGCACGGGGTATGAGCTGGATGCAATTGCGGCGGTGATCCTCGGCGGCACCAGCTTCGTCGGCGGGATCGGCACGATCACCGGCACGCTGGTCGGTGCCTTGATCATCGCCACCCTCAACAACGGCATGACGCTGATGGGCGTCTCCTACTTCTGGCAGCTGGTGATCAAAGGGGCGGTGATCATCATTGCGGTGCTGATCGACAAATACCGTACCCGACACCATCAAAGTGCATAACAACAATACCCTACGTGAGGAATACAGCATGAGATTGAAGCCCTTAGTGACCGCGCTCTGTGCTGGCGCGCTGCTGGCCGCAACCCCGTTTGCGCAGGCAAAAGATCTGAAATCCATCGGCGTGACGGTGGGCGACCTGGCTAACCCGTTCTTCGTGCAGATCACCAAAGGTGCCGAGCTGGAAGCGCGCAAGCTGGCGGGGGACAACGTCAAGGTGACGCTGGTCTCCAGCGGGTACGATCTGGGCCAGCAGGTGTCGCAGATTGATAACTTCATTGCGGCGAAAGTGGACATGATCATCCTCAACGCCGCGGATTCCAAAGGGATCGGCCCGGCGGTAAAACGCGCCAAAGAGGCGGGGATCGTGGTCGTGGCGGTTGACGTGGCGGCGGAAGGAGCCGATGCGACCATCACCTCCGATAACACCCAGGCGGGTGAGATGGCCTGTAAGTACATTACCGACCGCCTGAAAGGTAAAGGCAACGTGGTGATCATCAACGGGCCGCCGGTTTCTGCGGTACAAAACCGCGTGGAGGGCTGCCAGACCGAGTTCAGGCGCCACCCGGATATCAAAGTGCTCTCGGATAACCAGAACGCCAAAGGCAGCCGTGAAGGCGGGCTGGAGGTCATGACCTCCCTGCTGGCGGCTAATCCGAAGATAGACGGCGTATTCGCGATTAACGATCCTACCGCGATCGGCGCCGATCTGGCCGCGAAGCAGGCGCAGCGCAACGAGTTCTTTATCGTTGGTGTGGATGGCAGCCCGGACGGTGAAGAAGCCCTGAAGCGCGAAAACTCCCTGTTTGTGGCGACGCCAGCGCAGGATCCGCAGGTGATGGCGGCGAAGGCGGTGGAGATCGGCTATGACATTCTTCAGGGCAAACCTGCGCCGAAAGAGCCTGTGCTGATCCCGGTGACGATGATCGATAAAAAGAACGTCGGCACGTATAAGGGGTGGACGGTTAAATGATCCTTTTCCCTCTCCCACCGGGAGAGGGAACTGTTTTCAAGGAGTCCCCATGAAACGCTCCGACATCAATGAAATCCTCGGCCATACGCGGCAGTTCTTCTCCATGCACGACGTGCATCTCCCGCCTTTTGCCAGCTTTCCGCCGACAAAATGGCAGCAGCTTGACCAGGCCGCATGGCAGGAGGTGTTTGACCTCAGACTCGGCTGGGACGTGACGGCATTTGGTGGCAACAACTTCGCTGCACAGGGGTTAACGCTGTTCACCCTGCGCAACGGCTCCCCCAACGGCGTGCCCTATGAAAAGTGCTATGCCGAAAAAATCATGCACGTCCGCGACGGCCAGGTGACGCCGATGCATTTTCACTGGCGCAAGCGGGAGGACATCATTAACCGCGGCGGCGGGAATCTGATTATTGAGTTATGGAATGCGGGCGCGCATGAAGAGACCGAAAACACCGACGTGACCGTTACCGTCGACGGCTGTCGGCAGACGCACGCGCCCGGCAGCCAGCTGCGCCTCACACCAGGGGAGAGCATCTGCCTGACGCCCGGCCTGTACCACAGTTTCTGGGGTGAACGCGGCTTTGGCGACGTGCTGGTGGGCGAAGTGTCGTCGGTCAATGACGATGAACACGACAACCACTTTTTACAGCCCATTGACCGCTACAACACCATTGAAGAAGACGAACCGGCGGTGCTGGTGCTGTGCAACGAGTACAACCTGTTTCGGATATAAGGAGTGAATGATGCCATTGATTTCTCTTGCCGATGGTCTGGCCCACGCCAGGGAACACCGCTACGCCCTGGGCGCGTTCAACGTGCTCGACTCCCACTTCCTGCGTGCGCTGTTTGCCGCCGCGAAACAGGAACGCTCGCCGTTCATCATCAACATCGCCGAAGTGCATTTTAAGTACGTGTCTCTGGAGTCGCTTGTCGAAGCAGTGAAGTTCGAAGCCGCCCGTCACGATATTCCCGTGGTGCTTAACCTCGACCACGGGCTGCATTTTGAGGCCGTCGTGCGCGCCCTGCGCTTAGGGTTCAGCTCGGTGATGTTCGACGGCTCGACGCTGAGCTATGAGGAAAATATCCGCCAGACGCGGGAAGTGGTGAAGATGTGCCATGCGGTGGGCGTCTCGGTAGAGGCGGAGCTGGGCGCGGTCGGGGGTGATGAAGGGGGTGCGCTTTACGGGCATGCGGATGAAGCCTTCTTCACCGATCCGCAGCTGGCGCGCGAGTTTGTCGATTTAACCGGTATCGACGCGCTGGCGGTCGCCATTGGCAACGCGCACGGCAAATACAAGGGCGAGCCGAAGCTTGATTTCCCGCGTCTGGACGCCATTCGACAGCAGACGGGCCTGCCGCTGGTTTTACACGGCGGCTCTGGCATAAGCGATACTGATTTCCGCCGCGCCATCGAGCTGGGCATTCATAAAATCAACTTTTATACCGGCATGTCGCAGGCCGCGCTCGCCGCCGTTGAGCAGCGCATGGCAAACCGCCAGCCGCTGTACGATGAATTTGCAGAGCTGCTGCTGGGCATTGAAGAGGCCATTACCGATACGGTTGCGGAACAGATGCGCATCTTCGGCAGCGCGGGGCAGGCATAATGGAACGCAAAGGGATTATCGCCGCAGGCAACATGCTGGTGGATCACGTCCACCAGATCGTACAGTGGCCGGAGCGCGGCTGGCTGGCGGAAATCACCCACAGTGAGCGCTCAACCGGCGGTGCGCCGCTCAACGTTCTGCTGACGCTGGCGAAAATGCACGTCGGCCTGCCGTTACAGGCGGTGGGGCTGATTGGGGAAGACAGCGACGGAGACTATATTCTGGCGATGCTCGACCAGTATCACGTCAATCGCCAGCGCGTGCAGCGTACAACGTTCGCCCCAACGTCGATGTCGCAGGTGATGACCGACCCCAGCGGACAGCGCACTTTTTTCCACTCGCCGGGCGCCAACCGCCTGTTGGATCTTCCCGCCTTCGATCGTTTAGACGGATCGCTGAAGATCTTCCATCTCGGCTACCTGCTGCTGCTCGACAGCCTGGACATGCCGGACGAGGAATTTGGCACCCGCAGCGCGCGGTTACTGGCACAGATGCGCGATCAGGGGTATGAAACCTCGCTCGATCTGGTGTCCCGCAAGGGCGATCCGCGCTATCAGCCGCTGGTGCTCCCTGCCCTGCGCCATCTTGATTATCTGGTGATTAACGAGCTGGAAGCCGGTGAGTTTAGCGGGCTTGAGATCCGTGACGGCCATGATGCGCTGAACATGGCCCATATCGCCGACGCTGCCACACAACTGCTGGCGGCAGGCGTGCGACAGCGGGTGGTGATCCACTGTCCGGAAGGGGCATGGGGTGAAGCGCCGGGTGAAAAAGGGCAATGGGTTCCGTCGTGGAAGCTGACGCAGGACGAGATTATCGGCAGCGTCGGCGCGGGCGACGCGTTTTGCGCGGGCTTTTTATACGGCTGCCATGAATCCCTGCCGCTGACGGAGAGTATTTATCTGGCGCACGCCTGCGCGCGGGCCAGCCTGCTGGCGGCTAATGCAATTGACGGCGCGAAAACGCTGGCCGAGCTTCAGGCGTTTATTCAGGAGAACGGTCAGGCGGCTTTCTCATGATGGGAAACGTCCGTGGCAAAAACATAGCCCAGACCGCGAATGGTTTTGATCAGCAGAGGCTGGTGCGGATTGACCTCAATTTTTCGCCGTAGCCGCATGATCAACACGTCGATAGTGCGGTCAAAGACCTCGGCGCTTTCGCTGTGGGTCAGCTTCAGCAGCTGTTCACGACTCAGTACCCGGCGGGCGTTTTGCGTTAATGCCAGCAGCAGGCCATATTCGCCTTGTGTTAACGGCACGGTATTACGCTGCGGATCGCTCAGCTCGCAGCGGGTGGTGTCCAGCGTCCAGCCGTTAAAGGCAATACCTTCAACGCGCGGCGCGGCAGGCTCCGCGTCCAGCGCGCCGGTACGCCGCAGCACCGCCTTAACGCGGGCGACCACCACGCGCGGATTGAACGGTTTTCCGATGTAATCATCAGCGCCCATTTCCAGCCCGACGACCACATCTGATTCACTTCCCAGCCCCGTCAGCATTACCACCGGTAGCGATGGTCGCTGCTTTTGCAGTTGCAGTAAAACCTGTAATCCGTTGATATCCGGCAGCATCATGTCCAGCAGAACCAGCGCAATGCCGGAGTCCTGCTGGACACGGTTCACCGCGTCCTGCCCAGAGTGACACGTCAGTACGGTAAAGACGTGCTCGCTGAGCACATCCTGTAGCAGTTCGCAGACTGCGACATCATCGTCAACCACCAGAATCGCCGGTTTCATCGCATGCTTCCGTCAGGGAATTATGTTAAGTCTGAACCATTCTGCCGCCGGCTCCAGCCGAATTGTTTTTTACGTGACGGAAATTCAATCCATGTCACATCCCCTGCCCTTTCGACACGTCAATTTTGACGATTGGCTGTTTTTCGTCAGGGTTTTGCCCCGCAAAGGGTCGTAAAGTCAGGAAATACCCATAATAAAAACATGGCATAGAAGCTGCATATTGGGCAGGTAAGAACTGTTTAACTGGAGCAAAGTGATGAAAAAAGTCGTCACGGTTTGCCCTTATTGTGCCTCAGGTTGCAAGATCCACCTGGTGGTCAATAACGGCAAAATCGTCCGGGCGGAAGCGGCGCAGGGTAAAACCAATCAGGGCACGCTGTGCCTGAAAGGATATTACGGCTGGGATTTTATTAACGATACCCAAATCCTCACCCCGCGCCTGAAAACCCCTATGATCCGCCGCGAGCGCGGCGGCAAGCTGGAAGCCGTCTCCTGGAATGAAGCGCTGGATTACGTCGCCACGCGCCTCAGCGCCATCAAGGCCAAGTATGGCCCGGATGCGATTCAGACCACCGGCTCCTCACGCGGAACCGGGAATGAAACCAACTATGTGATGCAAAAATTCGCGCGCGCCGTTATTGGTACCAATAACGTCGACTGCTGCGCTCGCGTCTGACACGGCCCATCGGTTGCAGGTCTGCACCAGTCGGTCGGTAACGGCGCAATGAGTAATGCCATCAACGAGATAGATAATACCGATCTCGTCTTCATCTTTGGTTATAACCCGGCGGATTCTCACCCTATCGTCGCGAACCACGTTATTCGCGCTAAACAGAATGGGGCGAAAATCATCGTCTGCGATCCGCGCAAAATTGAAACCGCGCGCATTGCGGATATGCACATTGCATTGAAAAACGGCTCAAACATCGCGCTGTTGAACGCGATGGGGCACGTCATTATTGAGGAGAACCTGTACGATCAGGCGTTTGTCGCGACCCGTACAGAAGGCTTTGAAGAGTATAAGAAAATAGTCGAGGGCTATACGCCTGAATCCGTCGAAGCGATAACCGGCGTCAGCGCGCAGGAGATTCGTCAAGCGGCCAGAATGTATGCCGGGGCGAAAACCGCCGCTATTCTGTGGGGCATGGGTGTGACCCAGTTCTACCAGGGCGTGGAAACCGTGCGCTCGCTCACCAGCCTCGCCATGCTGACCGGCAATCTGGGTAAAGCGCATGTGGGCGTGAACCCGGTGCGTGGTCAGAATAACGTGCAGGGTGCGTGTGATATGGGCGCGCTGCCGGACACCTATCCGGGCTACCAGTACGTCAAATTCCCGGAAAACCGCGAGAAGTTTGCGAAGGCCTGGGGCGTGGAGAGCCTGCCGGCACACACCGGGTATCGCATCAGCGAGCTGCCGCACCGCGCGGCGCACGGTGAAGTGCGTGCGGCCTACATCATGGGTGAAGATCCGCTCCAGACCGACGCCGAACTGTCCGCAGTGCGCAAAGGCTTTGAGGATCTGGAGCTGGTGATTGTTCAGGATATCTTTATGACCAAAACCGCGGCAGCGGCGGATGTGATTTTGCCGTCGACCTCCTGGGGCGAGCATGAAGGTGTCTATACGGCGGCAGACCGCGGCTTCCAGCGCTTCTTCAAGGCCGTCGAGCCGAAATGGGATCTGAAAACGGACTGGCAGATCATCAGCGAAATCGCCACCCGCATGGGCTACCCGATGCACTACAACAACACCCAGGAGATCTGGGACGAGTTGCGGCATCTGTGCCCGGACTTTTATGGGGCAACCTATGAAAAAATGGGTGAGCTGGGCTACATCCAGTGGCCGTGCCGGGATGAGTCAGAATCCGATCAGGGGACGTCATACCTCTTTAAAGAGAAGTTCGACACCCCGAACGGGCTGGCGCAGTTCTTCACCTGCGACTGGGTCGCGCCGATCGATAAGCTCACCGACGAGTATCCGATGGTGCTCTCCACCGTGCGTGAAGTGGGCCACTACTCCTGCCGTTCCATGACCGGCAACTGCGCCGCGCTGGCGGCGCTGGCGGATGAACCGGGTTACGCGCAGATCAACACCGCCGATGCCGAACGGCTCGGTATTGAAGATGAAGCGCTGGTGTGGGTGAATTCGCGTAAAGGCCGCATCATTACCCGCGCGCAGGTCAGCGACCGTCCGAACAAAGGGGCAGTCTATATGACCTACCAGTGGTGGATTGGCGCCTGCAACGAGCTGGTGACCGAGAACTTAAGCCCGATAACCAAAACGCCGGAGTATAAATACTGCGCCGTAAACGTGGAGCCCATTGCGGATCAACACGCTGCGGAACAGTATGTGATCGACGAATATAACAAGCTGAAAGCCCGACTGCGCGAAAGCGCAATGGGTTGAAGCCGTTAATTTATCGTTGAATAAAGGGAGTGATATATTCACTCCCTTTTTATTTCCGATTAATTCATAAGAAATAGAAATTATTATTCTGGAAAGCGGCTCGCAGAAATAATGTAATTTACGCAGAATAGAATTACATCTTTGCATTTTAATTCAGAGGGATAAGATGTGCGGCGGGTGCTTAAGACTTTCTGTCTTGAGCATTGTTGAGGGACAGAAAGTAGAAAGCCCCGGGAAATTTTCATTTACCCGAGGCTACTCCCTCAACTCCAACAAGTTGAGAGTAGCCTCTTATTCTTTTTTTGACAAGGAGTAAAAGGCATGACGCCTTTAAAAACTGCGTTAGGCATCGTCTTTATTGTTTGCCTGACGATAGTGATCTTTACCTTTATTACTCGCGGCAGGCTCTGCGAGTTTTCAATAAAGAGTGAACATCAGGAGGTGGCGGCGAAATTAGCCTGTAACGCAGGCTAACCTCTTCGGGCGGAACGCGTGTTCCGCCCGGCTTGTGGGATGCTGAGGTCTTAACGCACCCGTTTTTTTCTTCTGTCGCCGCGATTATACTGCGCGGCGTGTACCCAGATGATAAGAATCCATGAAAATCCTTTTTCTGATGTTGTTATTTTTAACCGCGTTTGCCCATGCCGATGAGATAGGCAGCCAGTATAAAAAGCAGGCTGAAGCGGGCGATGCGCGCGCGCAGTATTATCTCGCCGATACCTGGTTCAGTTCCGGCGACAGCGCGCAGGCGGCGCTGTGGGCGGAAAAAGCGGCAAAAGGCGGTGATGTCGACGCCATGGCGCTGCTGTCGCAAATCCACTTTTCGCAGGGTGACTATGCGCAGGCTAAAGCCCTGGCTCAACAGGCAAACATTGCGGGCAGCAAACGCGGCGCGATCATGCTGGCGCGTGTGCTGGTGAACACGCAGGCGGGCAAAACCGACTACCCGCAGGCCATCGCACTGCTGCAATCGGCGACCGAAGACATCGATAGCGACTCGGCGGTAGACGCGCAACAGCTGCTGGGGCTGATCTATGCCAACGGCGTTGAAGTTCCTCAGGATGACGTGCAGGCCGCATCGTGGTTCAAGCGGAGTTCGGCTCTGTCCCGGACGGGCTATGCGGAGTACTGGGCAGGAATGCTGTTCAGGCAGGGTGAGAAAGGCTTTATCACACCGAATAAGCAGAAAGCGCTTTACTGGTTAAACCTGAGCTGTACCGAAGGGTTTGATACCGGGTGTGAAGAGTTTGATGCATTGAGCGGGGAGTAAATTGTTGCCCGGTGGCGCTGCGCTTACCGGGCCTACGGCTTATGTAGGCCGGGTAAGACGAAGCCGCCACCCGGCTTTTTACATCACTGGTCAGCCGTTTTATCAAAACGACCCAGTACCTCGCGTTCATACGCCAGCGCTTTTTTACGGTCGAACTTGTGTTCCCACTTAGCGATTACCAGCACCGCCAGCGCATTACCCACCACGTTCAGCGCGGTACGCGCCATGTCGAGGATACGGTCCACACCGGCAATAAACGCCAGGCCTTCCAGCGGAATACCGACGCTGCCCAGCGTCGCCAGCAGCACCACGAAGGAGACGCCCGGCACGCCTGCGATCCCTTTTGAAGTCACCATCAGCGTCAGAACCAGCACGATTTCCTGCCACAGCGACAGGTCAATGCCGTACAGCTGCGCGATAAAGATCGCTGCAATACTCTGATACAGCGTTGAACCATCCAGATTGAAGGAGTAACCGGTCGGTACAACGAAGCTGGTAATGGACGCCGGCGCACCGTAGGCCTCCATCTTCTCAATGATACGCGGCAGTACGCTCTCGGAGCTTGCCGTGGAGTACGCCAGAATCAGCTCATCCTTCAGGATGCGGATCAGGATCCAGATGCTGAGCCCGCACAGGCGCGCCACAATGCCCAGCACCACCAGCGCGAAGAACAGAATCGCGAAGTGCACCAGAATCACCAGCTTCGCCAGCGGCCACAGGGAGGCAAAGCCGAAGTTCGCTACGGTCACCGCAATCAGCGCGAACACCCCGACCGGCGCATAACGCATCACCATGTGGGTGACTTTGAACATGGTTTCGGAGATAGAGCGGAACACGGTCACCAGCGGTTCACGGTGCATCGCGGGCAGGGAAGAAAGCCCCAGGCCAAAGAGTACCGAGAAGAAGATGATCGGCAGCATCTCGCCCTTCGCCATGGACGCGATAATGTTGGTCGGTACCAGCGAGAGAATAGTCCCCATCAACCCATGCGAATGGCTCTGCACATCGGCGGTTGTGCTTTGGTATTTCGAAATATCCACCGTCGCCAGCTGCGACATATCGATCCCGGCACCAGGCTGGAACACGTTCGCCAGGGTGATGCCAAGTACGATGGCAACCGTGGTGATCACTTCGAAATAGAGAATGGTTTTAACGCCGATGCGGCCTAACTGTTTCGCATCACCAACACCCGCGATACCGACTACCAGCGTCGAGATCACAATCGGCACAACAATCATCTTGATCAGATGAATAAAGATATCGCCCGCAGGGGAGAGAAGGTTCGCAATCAGCCACTCGCGGCTGTCGCTATGATAATGGAGGTAACTGCCCAGCAAGATGCCCAGCACAAGGGCCAGCAGGATCTGCCAGGCCAGGCTGACTTTCAAATTTTTCATAGAAACTGACTTCCTCAATGAAATCTCCGCACCATCAAAACTGCATGAATATGGAGACATACTGAAAGGGTATGAATTGTGTTGCGTTGGTTTATGGGATTTTTTAACGCGCCGTATGAGTATCATTTGCACGGCATGCTGCGCAAGCCTTAAAGAACAAGGCATTTCACTGCAAAAAGTGTCATTGACGGTAATTTATAGCAATTCGCATAAATAACCGTTTGTTATACAAAATATTTTCACTTCAAAAAAGTGAATAATTCTTCAGATGAATTATTTCCCTTCAAAGTTTCATTCGCTCAATTTTCATACTCTTCAGACATTGCGTGATCTGTCGCCCAAATACTAAACAAAGCTTGTAAAGCCCCTACTATTAACGTTTTTGCGACATATTATTAACATCTTACAAGGAGAAAAAAAGCCATGAGCCAAATACACAAACACGACATTCCCGCAAACATTGCGGACCGTTGCCTGATAAGTCCGGAGCAGTACCAGGAGAAATACCAGCAGTCCGTTTCCAGCCCTGACGCGTTCTGGGGTGAGCAGGGTCACATCCTCGACTGGATCAAACCTTATCAGAAGGTAAAGAACACCTCTTTCGCGCCGGGCAACGTCTCCATTAAATGGTATGAAGACGGCACGCTGAACCTGGCGGCGAACTGCCTGGACCGCCATCTTGCCGAACGCGGCAACGAAACGGCCATCATCTGGGAAGGCGACGATGCCTCTCAGAGTAAACACATCTCGTATAAAGAACTGCATCGCGACGTGTGCCGCTTTGCCAACGTGCTGCTGGCCCAGGGCATTAAAAAAGGCGATGTAGTGGCGATCTATATGCCAATGGTGCCGGAAGCGGCGGTGGCTATGCTGGCCTGCGCGCGCATCGGCGCGATCCACTCCGTTATCTTCGGCGGCTTCTCGCCGGAGGCGGTTGCCGGGCGTATTGTCGACTCGAATTCGAAGCTGGTGATCACCGCTGACGAGGGCGTGCGCGCCGGGCGCGGTATTCCGCTGAAGAAAAACGTTGATGAAGCGCTGAAAAACCCGAACGTGAAATCCATCAGTAACGTCATTGTCTTCAAACGCACGGGCGGCAAAATCGACTGGCACGAGGGGCGTGACCTGTGGTGGAGCGATCTGATTGAAAAAGCGAGCGACCAGCATCAGCCGGAAGAGATGAACGCGGAAGATCCGCTGTTTATTCTTTATACCTCCGGCTCCACCGGTAAGCCGAAAGGCGTGCTGCATACCACCGGCGGCTATCTGGTTTACGCGGCCACCACCTTTAAATACGTTTTCGACTACCATCCGGGCGACATCTACTGGTGTACCGCCGACGTGGGCTGGGTCACCGGCCACAGCTACCTGCTGTACGGCCCGCTGGCCTGCGGCGCAACGACGCTGATGTTTGAAGGCGTACCGAACTGGCCAACGCCGGCGCGTATGTGCCAGGTGGTTGATAAGCATCAGGTCAACATTCTCTACACCGCGCCAACGGCGATCCGTGCGCTGATGGCGGAAGGCGATAAAGCCATCGAAGGGACCGACCGCTCTTCCCTGCGCATTCTCGGCTCCGTGGGCGAGCCAATCAACCCGGAAGCCTGGGAGTGGTACTGGAAGAAGATCGGCAACGAGAAGTGCCCGGTGATGGACACCTGGTGGCAGACCGAAACCGGCGGCTTTATGATCACCCCGATGCCGGGCGCCACGCAGCTGAAAGCCGGTTCGGCCACCCGTCCGTTCTTCGGGGTACAGCCTGCGCTAGTGGATAACGAAGGCAATCCGCAGGAAGGCGCCACCGAGGGCAATCTGGTGATCGTCGATTCCTGGCCTGGCCAGGCGCGTACCCTGTTCGGCGACCACGAGCGGTTCGAGCAGACCTACTTCTCGACCTTCAAAAACATGTACTTCAGCGGCGACGGCGCGCGCCGGGATGAAGACGGTTATTACTGGATCACCGGACGCGTGGACGACGTGCTGAACGTCTCCGGCCACCGTCTGGGCACCGCGGAGATTGAGTCTGCGCTGGTGTCGCATCCGAAGATTGCCGAAGCGGCGGTTGTCGGCATTCCGCACAACATCAAGGGCCAGGCGATCTACGCCTACGTCACCCTGAACCACGGCGAAGAGCCGTCGCCAGAGCTGTATACCGAGGTGCGCAACTGGGTGCGTAAAGAGATCGGCCCGCTTGCCACGCCGGACGTGCTGCACTGGACCGACTCGCTGCCGAAAACCCGTTCCGGCAAGATTATGCGCCGTATCCTGCGCAAAATCGCGGCAGGCGACACCAGTAACCTCGGTGATACCTCAACGCTCGCGGATCCTGGCGTGGTGGACAAACTGCTCGAAGAGAAGCAGGCCATCGCAATGCCTTCATAATTTTTTTCTCCCTCTCCCCTCACCCTAACCCTCTCCCCATAGGGGAGAGGGGATAAAACAAACCAACCTTACTTCTGGAGATTTCTGTGATGAATAACGATATTTGTCAGCAGATAGAGAATAGTGCGCACTACAGGGAGCTGGTCGAAAAACGGCAACGGTTTGCCTTCTTGCTTTCCATCATCATGCTAATTATCTACGTCGGCTTTATTCTGCTGATCGCCTTTGCGCCGCACTGGCTGGGCACCCCGCTGCATGAGGGTACCAGCGTCACGCGCGGTATTCCGATTGGGATTGGCGTTATCATCATTTCGTTTGTGCTCACGGGTGTGTACGTCTGGCGTGCGAACGGTGAATTCGATCGTCTTAACAGAGAAGTTCTGCGCGAGGTAAAAGCATCATGAAGAGAATTCTGACGGCGCTCGCCGCCACACTTCCCTTTGCTGCCCATGCAGCAGATGCCATTACCGGCGAGGTCCAGCGCCAGCCAACCAACTGGCAGGCGATTATCATGTTCCTGATTTTCGTGGTGCTGACGCTGTATATCACCTACTGGGCGTCGAAACGCGTGCGCTCCCGTAACGATTACTACACCGCGGGCGGCAACATCACCGGCTTCCAGAACGGTCTGGCGATTGCGGGAGACTTTATGTCTGCCGCCTCGTTCCTTGGGATCTCCGCGCTGGTGTATACCTCAGGGTATGACGGCCTGATCTACTCCCTCGGCTTCCTTGTCGGCTGGCCGATCATTCTGTTCCTGATTGCCGAGCGCCTGCGTAACCTGGGGCGCTATACCTTTGCTGACGTCGCCTCCTATCGCCTGAAGCAGGGGCCGATTCGTACCCTCTCCGCCTGCGGTTCGCTGGTGGTGGTGGCGCTGTACCTGATTGCGCAGATGGTGGGCGCGGGTAAGCTGATCGAGCTGCTGTTCGGCCTGAACTACCACATCGCGGTGGTGCTGGTGGGCGTGCTGATGGTGATGTATGTCCTGTTCGGCGGCATGCTGGCCACCACCTGGGTACAGATCATCAAGGCGGTACTGCTGCTGTTCGGCGCCAGCTTTATGGCCTTTATGGTGATGAAGCACGTTGGGTTCAGCTTCAATAATCTGTTTACCGAAGCCATGTCAGTGCATCCGAAAGGGGAAGCGATCATGAGCCCGGGTGGGCTGGTGAAAGATCCGATATCCGCGCTCTCGCTCGGTCTCGGCCTGATGTTCGGTACCGCAGGTCTGCCGCATATCCTGATGCGCTTCTTCACGGTGTCAGATGCGCGTGAAGCGCGTAAGAGCGTGTTCTACGCCACCGGGTTTATGGGCTACTTCTACATTCTGACCTTTATCATCGGCTTTGGCGCGATCATGCTTGTGGGGGCGAACCCGGCGTTTAAAGACGCGGCGGGCGCGCTTATCGGCGGTAACAACATGGCGGCGGTGCATCTGGCCGACGCGGTGGGCGGCAACCTGTTCCTCGGCTTTATCTCTGCCGTGGCCTTCGCCACCATCCTCGCGGTGGTTGCAGGGCTGACGCTGGCCGGCGCGTCGGCGGTCTCGCATGACCTCTACGCCAACGTTTTCCGTAAAGGCGCGAGCGAGCGCGATGAGCTAAAAGTCTCCAAAATCACCGTGCTGGTGCTGGGCGTCGTCGCCATCCTGCTGGGGATTTTGTTCGAGAAGCAGAACATCGCCTTTATGGTCGGGCTGGCCTTCTCGATTGCGGCAAGCTGTAACTTCCCGATCATTCTGCTCTCAATGTACTGGTCAAAACTGACCACCCGTGGGGCGATGATTGGCGGCTGGCTGGGGCTGCTGACGGCGGTGATCCTGATGATTCTGGGCCCAACGATTTGGGTGCAGATCCTCGGTCACGAAAGCGCTATCTTCCCGTATGAATACCCGGCGCTGTTCTCCATTGCCGTGGCGTTTATCGGTATCTGGGTCTTCTCGGCTACCGACAATTCGCCGGAAGGTAACCTGGAGCGTGAAAAATTCCGCGCCCAGTTTATCCGCTCGCAAACTGGCCTGGGCGTTGAGCAGGGCCGCGCGCACTAAGCCTTTTCTCCCCGGTCGCTCTGGCCGGGGAGCTTAAAACATCACCCACGCCACCAACGGTGCGATCAGCACCATCGTGACGCCCGAAAGCATCATCACCAGGCTCGCGACAACGCCCTCCTGCTGTCCCAGCTCATAGGAGCGTGCCGTGCCCGCGCCGTGCGACGCCGCGCCAAATCCCGCGCCTTTGGCCATTCCTTCCCGAATAGAAAGCCGCAGAAACAGCATATCGCCCACCGCCATCCCAAAGACGCCCGTCACCACCACAAACAGCGCCACCAGATCCGGCTGGCCACCGAGCGGTTTGGCGGCTGCCAGCGCAAACGGCGTGGTCACCGAACGCACCGCCAGGCTGCGCTGGATTTCATCCGACAGGGTAAACAGCCGCGCCAGCCAGACCGAGCTGCTCACCGCCACCACCGTCGCGGTGACGACGCCCGCGCTGAGCGACATCCAGTGGCGTCTGATAATAGCGAGGTTGTCATAAACGGGTACGGCGAAGGCGATGGTCGCCGGGCCGAGCAGCCACAGCAGCCAGTGGGATTCGCCAATGTAGTTCTGCCAGGAGATATGGCCGAAGACCAGCATCAGCACCAGCAGGATCGGCGTAAAGACCAACGGCATCAGCGGCAGCGCGCGAAAGCGGCGATACAGGCGCTTGTTGGCAAAGTAGATGACGACTGTCGCAATCAGGCACAGCAGGCTTATCTGAAAGTTAGTCATGCTTCTGCCTGCTGATTTCAAAGCGATACACCTTATCCACCACCCAGGCGGTGGCGCCCAGCACCATCAGCGTGCTCAGGGCGATAACCGCAAAGATGCGCCAGCCGTCGACCATCAGCAGTTGTGCATAATTCACCACCGCCACCACGGCCGGCACAAAGAACAATAGCATCTCCGCCAGCAGCCAGCGCGCCCCGGCGCGCACCCAGTTAAGGGGCAACGCGCGAGAGAGGATCAGCGTCAGCATCAGCACCATCCCCACCAGGTTGGCGGGTAAAGGCAGATGCAGCCAGTCGACAAGATATTCCGCGAAAACAAACAGTCCCGCGTAGAGCAGTACCTGAACCGGTACCTGAAGTCGTTGCACAACGGCAGGCGTAACACGGCTTAACGCCACGGCCATGGGGGTTTTCCTCAGAAATGAGACGAGGCGCCAGTATAGTGAGCGTACGGTATCGACTGAAATGAATTAAAATCATCGAAGGTATAGTTTCGAGGAATAATCATGGACATAAGAACGCTGCGCTATTTTGTCGAGGTGGTTCGCCAGCAAAGTTTTACTCGCGCAGCGGAGAAGTTATTCGTAACCCAGCCGACCATCAGCAAGATGCTGAAAAACCTCGAAGATGAGCTGAACTGTACGCTGCTGATCCGCGACGGGCGCAAGCTACTGCTGACCGATACCGGTCGCGTAGTGTTCGAGCGCGGGCTGGCCATTCTGGCAGAGTTCCGCCAGCTGGAGGCCGAGCTTGGGGACATCAACCACCTGACAAAAGGGCTGCTGCGGCTCGGTATTCCGCCGATGGTCGGCATGATGATGGCCGGGCCGATAAGCTTGTTTCGCCAGCGCTACCCCGGCGTTGAGCTAAAAATTTCTGAATTTGGCGGCCTGACCGTGCAGCAGGCGGTGATGAACGGTGAACTGGACGTGGCCATGACGGCCCTTCCCGTAGAGGAGGAAAGCGGCCTGGCGACGCTGCCGCTGTTCAGCCACCCGCTGTGCGTGCTGGTGCCGCGCTCCGGCGACTGGCTGAAGATAGACTCAGTAAAACCCGAGCTGCTCGGCGAACACCCGCTGCTGATTTACAACGAAGATTTTGCCTTAAGCCGCCAGCTGATGGCGCTGTTTAACCAGCACAACGTAAAGCCGCGCATTGCGGTGCGCAGCGGCCAGTGGGATTTTCTGGCGGCGATGGTACAGGCGGGCGTGGGGATTGCCATTCTGCCGCAGCCGATCTGCGAGCGGCTGGATAAAAACACGCTGCGCTGGATCCCGCTGGAGAGCGACCTGCACTGGCAGCTGGGGATGATCTGGCGTGAAGGGGTCTATCTGTCGCACAGCGCGCAGGCGTGGTTGCAATGCTGTGAGGGGTTTTGGGTGCCCTGACCCCTCACCCCAACCCCTCTCCCCATAGGGCGAGGGCTAGGGTGAGGGGGCAAAGCGCGCTACTGATTCTCTATCAACAACGCTTCCAGCAGGTCCAGATCGTGCAGCAGCTTTTGCAGCGTCTCGTTACTGATCTGCCGCGTCGCGCGCAGGTGATACAGCTCGGCACGCTCGGAGCGCAGCGCCGCCAGGCGGAAACGGCGTTCGAGGTTCTCTTCCTGCAACGAACTTTCCACGTCGTTACGTCCGTCAGCACGGCGACGCAAATTACCAATCACGCGTGAACTGACTTCCTTCAGCAGCTGGTTATCAATGTTCTCTTCGGCATCGGCGGCCAGACGCTCCTCCATTTTCTCGATGGCGACAATCGCCACTTCCGCCGTCGCCGCACGGGCAATCCGCTCTTCTTTGTGCTGCTGCGAGGAGTCACCCGCGTCAATATGTTGCAGCAGAATCGGCAGCATAATCACGCCGACAAACAGCGAGAAGAGGATCACGCCTGCCGCCAGGAACACCAGCTCGTAGCGCGCCGGGAAGACGTCGCCCGTCGGCAGAAGCAGAGGAATGGAGAGCACACCAGCAAGGGTGATCGCCCCGCGAACGCCCGCGAAAGAGGCAATCAGCAGCTCGCGCGTGGTCCACGAGCCAAACTCCATCGGCTTTTTGGTCAGGAAGCGAACGCTGAATTTCTTCATCGTCCACAGCCAGCCGAAACGCACCAGCATCAGTGCAAGGTAGATGAGCACGATATCGGTAAACAGCATCCAGACTTCAACGTTTGGATCCGCTTCGGCCGCAATCAGCGAGGATTCCATAATGCCCGGCAGTTGCAGGCCCAACAGCAGGAACACCATGCCGTTAAACACAAACTCGAGCATAGCCCAGGTACTGTTCGCGCGCAGGCGCATCGCCAGCGGCGCGCGCCGCATAACGCCGGAGCGGGTGATGGTCATCCCCGCGGCTACCGCCGCCAGAATGCCCGACACGCCAATGTGTTCGGCAATCAGGTAAGAGGCAAACGGCAGCAGGAACAGCAGGACGATCTGCGTCGCCGGTTCATCACCACCCCAGCGGCTAAGGAAGCGCAGCGAGCGTCCGTACAGCCAGCTCACTACGAAGCCCGCGAGGATACCGCCAATCGCCACCTTGAAGAATTCCAGGGTCGCGCCGCCGACGGTAAAGACCATGGTGCCCATGGCAACCGCCACGGCAAACTTCAGGGCGACCAGGCCAGAGGCGTCGTTCATCAGCGCCTCGCCCTGCAAAATGCCCATGATTTTCTTTGGAATGCGCCCTTCACCCACAATGCCGGACAGCGCCACGGCGTCGGTAGGCGACAGCACGGCAGCCAGCGCAAAGGCGGGGATGAGCGGGATCCCTGGTACGGCCCAGTAGATCAGGAAACCAATCCCGACCACGGTGACGACCACCAGCGCCAGCGCCAGGCCGAAGATCTCTCGCCCGTGCTCCAGAAATTCGCGCGTCGGCGTTTTCCAGCCATCGGCAAACAGCAGCGGCGGGATAAACAGCACGAGAAACAGTTCCGGATCGAACTCCACGTGCAGACCGAACGTCGGCCACGCCAGCAGCGCGCCGATAGCTATTTGCATTAAGGGCAGGGGGACCTGGAAGGGCAGTACGCGTGTAACCACCCCGGATAATGAGACCACAAGGGTCATGATGAGTATTGTGAAGAAAATTTCCATGCGTTCCCTGTTTGCTGTGTTTCTTATAAGCCAAACCTGAGGCGTCGTGCCTCTTATTCTATCCTCTCCAGAGTAACGTAAAAGGCAACAGGATGAGTCCTGAAAATAAAAACGGGCGGCCTTAGCCACCCGTTTTCGCATAAAAAGTCAATTCAGATGGCCCAGCCGCCCGCGTAGAACGCCACCAGCGCAACGGCGATGACCACGGTCCCAATGTTCAGCTTGCGCCACTCACCGGAGACCAGACGCCCAATCACCAGCGAGGCGAAGCCGATCATAATGCCGGTCACGATGTTACAGGTCAGCACGATGAATACCGCAGTGATCAGGCCGGACATGGCATCTACAAAATCCGCGAAGTCGATTTTCGCCACGTTGCTCAGCATCAGCAGGCCAACGTACATCAGCGCAGGTGCGGTCGCGTAAGCTGGCACCAGATAAGAGAGCGGAGAGAGGAACAGGATCAGCAGAAACAGTACGCCAACGGTGATGGCCGTCAGGCCGGTTTTACCGCCCGCCGCCGTACCCGCTGCGGACTCGATGTACACCGCCGCAGGCGCCGCACCCACCAGACCAGAGAAAACGCTGCTCAGGGAGTCGGTGGTCAGCGCTTTGCCGCCGTCAATAATCTGTCCGTCTTTATCCAGCAGGTTCGCCTGACCGGCCACCGCGCGGATGGTGCCGGTGGCGTCAAAAACCGCGGTCATTACCAGCGCCAGCACGCTTGGCAGGATCACCGGGTTCAGCGCGCCCACAATATCCAGGCTGCCAATCAGGGAGTTGCCTTTATCATCGCTCAGCGACGGCATGGCGAAAATCCCGGAGAAATGAACGGTCGGGTCGAAGATCAGGCCGACGATGGACACGCCGATAATGGTCAGCAGAATGCCGCCCGGCACTTTCAGTTTTTCCAGGCCAATGATCACCGCCAGACCCACCAGCGACATGATCACCGGGAAGCTCGCGAAGTTACCCAGCGCAACCGGCAGGCCGTCCAGCGGGTTCTTGATGACCAGGCCGACGCCGTTGGCAGCGATCAGCAGCAGGAACAGACCAATACCGATGCCGGTGCCGTGCGCCACGCCCTGCGGCAGGTTGCGCAAAATCCAGCTACGAATGCCGGTTGCTGAAATTACGGTGAACAGCACGCCCATCAGGAACACGGCGCCGAGCGCTACCGGGACGCTGATCTGCTGGCCCAGCACCAGGCTGAAGGCGGTAAATGCGGTCAGGGAGATGGCGCACCCGATCGCCAGAGGCAGGTTCGCCCACAGGCCCATCACAATCGAACCCACACCCGCAACCAGGCAGGTGGCAACGAAGACCGCCGCTGGCGGGAAGCCCGCTTTGCCGAGCATGCCCGGCACCACGATGACGGAGTACACCATCGCCAGAAACGTGGTCAGACCGGCAACAACTTCCTGGCGCACGGTGCTGCCGCGAGCAGAAATTTTAAACATGGCGTCAAGTGAACCGCCGGTACGCGCAGATGGCGTAGACATAGAAAACATCCCCTGAGAGTTTTTTAGGAAGTCCGTAAGCGAGGTGGAGACGCCACTGCCAGCTAAACGTCAAATCCTTGTGTTGCGTTTGCGACGAAAGGGCGTCACAGAAAAAGCAAACGTTTAGCTCCGCGCTTACAAACGGGTGGTCAAATTAAGGCAAACGATTATCTAGCCTAATACCCGCCCTTTTCAACTGAACTTTCTCGTTTTTCGCTAAAATTGCCTCATGACGATGAAGAATTAAGCAGAGGATGCGCAAACGTTATCGTCCATGCGCAATTTCGTTAAATTTCATCCCTCGCCGGGGATCGTCAGTGGGCCGCCTTTCGCAAGCGTTGTCTGCCAGCCCGGACGTGCCTCCACTCTCTGTTTCCACGCCGCTATGTGGTCGAGATTGTCGATGCCGCCTCTCGCCAGCAGGGCGAAGAGGGGAAAACTCATCTGGATATCAGCCATGGTCAGCGTGTCGCCGGCAAACCAACTGTTTTCGGCAAGATGATCGTTAATAAAGCGCGCATGCGTTTCCAGCTGGCGGTTGAGATACGCTTTTTGCACCCCCTGCCCCAGCGCCTTACCCAGCGTGCGCAGGCCAAACGGGACGGGTGGTTTGCCGAGGCTGTTAAACACCAGCTTCATTAACAGTAGCGGCATCAAAGACCCTTCGGCGTAATGCAGCCAGAAGCGATACTGCACTTTATGGGCGGGATCTAACGGTTTGAATCGTGACGCCGAATCGTACGTTTCCTGAAGATATTCCAGAATCGCACCTGATTCGGCCAGAACCAGTCCGTTATCTTCGAGTACCGGGGATTTTCCCAGCGGATGCACTTTTTTGAGCGAGTCTGGCGCGAGCATGGTTTTTTCGCGCTGGTAGCGCACGATGTCGTACGTCAGACCCAGCTCTTCCAGCGCCCAGAGGACACGATGTGAACGAGACTGATTAAGGTGGTGGACCGTTAGCATGATGTTCTCCGATGATTCATACTTTTTAACTATAGAAAACTGAACAACTTCACGAAAAAAATTCGGCTAAAATCTCACCGTCTCCGGTGGCAAAAACGGCGGCCGGGCATAAAATTAAAGTGTCAGTACAAACCGGAACCTCCTTCACAAGCTCGACACGAGGGGTACTGATGTCGGGGGAAACCCTCCCGTGAGCCAGCGGGATAGAGAGAAAGACAAAGACCGGAAAAAACTAAAGCGCCCTTAGTGGCGCTTTAGTTCTTTATGTTTGTTGCCGGGTGGCGGCTGCGCCTTAACCGGCAAACACCTCTCAATCCTCCTCCAGCAACCGTGCCCCTGTTCCCTGCTCGCCCAGCCTGTCACCCGGGTTACGCAGCGGGCAATCGCTACGTGATAAACACCCGCAACCAATGCAGCCATCCAGTTCATCGCGCAGGGCCACCAGCGTGTGAATACGACGATCCAGTTCTTCTCGCCACTGGGACGACAGCTGCTTCCACTCTTTCGCGCTCAGCGAGTGTCCTTCCGGCAATACGCCGAACGCGTCACCAATGGTGGCCAGAGGAATGCCGATACGTTGCGCAATTTTGATAATCGCCACGTAGCGGAGCACATCGCGCGTGTAGCGCCGCTGGTTTCCGGCGTTACGGATACTTTTTATTAACCCTTTGCTTTCATAGAAGTGGAGCGCCGACACCGCCACACCGCTTCGCTTAGCCACTTCACCGGGGGTTAACAGTGCTTTGATGCGCGGTAATCTCTTTTCCATAAAACCTCTTTACCTCAAGTTAACTTGAGGAATTATACTCCCCCGCAGAGAAAATGACGAATCAACCAGGACAGATGTCTCCACAGAGGGGTAACCTTATGTCGCATCAGCAAATTATTCAGACACTTATTGAATGGATTGATGAACATATCGACCAGCCGTTGAACATTGATGTGGTCGCTAAAAAGTCGGGCTATTCGAAATGGTATTTACAGAGAATGTTCCGCACCGTAATGCATCAAACGCTGGGTGATTACATTCGCCAGCGCAGGCTCCTGCTGGCGGCGCAGGCGTTACGCTCAACGCAGCGGCCCATTTTTGATATCGCAATGGATCTGGGCTATGTGTCGCAGCAGACCTTTTCCCGCGTCTTCCGCCGCGAGTTTGACCGTACGCCGAGCGACTACCGCCATCAGCTCAATTAATGCGTGTTAACGCAAGGGTTGCTGCTGCCAGGCCATAAATGCCTGGGGCGGCATCGCTTTCGCGAAGTGCCATCCCTGGCAATACTGTACGCCACGCTTCAGCAGCCAGCTCACCTGCTCCCCCGTCTCGACCCCTTCCGCAATGGTTTTCAGCCGCAGGCTTTGCGCCATCTCAATGATGTGCTCGGCAATCAGGTGGCTGGTGCTGTTGGTGGTTAAGGTATCGATAAAGGATTTGTCGATTTTCAGGATATCGACGTTCAGCGAATAGAGGTTATGCAGGTTAGAGTAGCCGGTTCCGAAATCATCAATCGCCACTTCATACCCCGCCTGACGAAACGCCTGAATGACCGGCGTGGTTTTCGGCACGTCAATAAACCCCCGCTCCGTCACCTCAATTTTGATTTGCTGCGCTCGAACCGAGTAAAAGCGGGCTTTGTCGGAGATCAGGGCGATAAGACGCGAAGAGTGGAAATCTGACGCCGACAGGTTAATCGAGACATACAGATCGGGATGAGCGGCAAGAAAATGCCCCAGATCGCTGAACACCTCCTCCACGACGTAATCCGTAATGCGCTCAATCATCCCCTCTTTTTCTGCCAGAGGAATAAATTCCGCCGGGCTCATAACCTGACCGTTGAATCCAGGCCAGCGCAACAACGCCTCTGCCCCCACGCATTGGTTATTTTTAATATCAATAATGGGCTGATAATGGACGCACAGCTGGCGTTTATTCAGCGCCCGGTGCAGAAGTCGGCCAGGCGAATTGAATTCACGGTGTGTACGCGACCACACCAGCAGAATAATAATGCTGCAAATTATCCCTAGCGGTAGCGTCAGGGTAGCCTGATGATAAAGCGTTTTATAAAAACGGGCACTGGAGGTTGAAACGATGGCCGCAATGGGCCGCTGCTCTGATTTTACGATCGTATAAAAACGGTCATCTTTCTGAAAAGTCGTTTCCTGATGTCGAAGCATCGAATGCAATAAAGAAATATTGGCTTTCTGGCTCACAGAAAAGAATGCATTGCTGACGGTGTCATACACTCCCCACGACAGGGAACGATCGTCTGACATCACCTCACTGTACGAAAGCGGGTTGACCACTGCGACATAATTTCCGCGCTGCATATATATCATTTTATAACCATTAAAAAATGGTGTATCGCGAAAATAATAGATAGCAACGTCGGGTTTACGTGTGTAATTGGCAGCGGGGATGATGTAAGGGTGTTCCGGCGTAAAAAGGGTCGAGCAGAGAAAGTCCTGGCCATCAGCATAAATTAAATCGGCAACAAAAAGGCGACCGCGGGAAACGTTCAACATATATTGACGATGCTCCGGCGTACACACTTTGCCCTGATATTTTTCCGCGTCTTTCCGGGCCAGGTCAACCTGTTGAATAACCCGTTCAGTTTTATTTAAAGCAAGTTCAGCAAACGTGCGCAGCTGGGCGCTGATTTCCGACACTGCACTAAGCTGGGCAAACCATAGCGCAAGCATCACCGGCAGCATAACTACCATGATAATCCCGACCACTTTGAGCATTTTGCGCCGCGCGCTACGATTCATTTCCCGCTCTGTATCCCTGCATGTTGTACGCCTGTAGCAATGAAGACCGGCTGCTTTGATAAACAGGTGATTACGTTGCATGAATCATAGGAAGTTAGCAACTGACTTTTGGTATTAAAAATCCTAAAATTCGTGATGCCGATAATATTTTCCCGTAAGCCAAACTAAAAGTATTCATTTCGTTTCTGATAAGGAAAATAATTACCCGCGACAGGTGTGGAAAATTCGCTGGCTGAAATAGCCTGCTCTTTGTTCTTATGCTGATTTATAAATAATCAGACGCCAGGACCGTTTTTCCTCTTCCCGTACGCTTGGCGTCATATAATGCCTTATCGGCACGCATCAGTATGGCAGAAGTATCTCGTTGCCCCTGACAGACTTCAACCACCCCGGCGCTGAAGGAGAGTACCAGCGTTTTATCGCCCACACGCAGCGGTTTTGAGATCAGCGCGGCACGCAGGCGAGAAGAGAGCAACGTAGCGGCCATACCATCCGTACGCGCCAGCAGAAGAACAAACTCTTCGCCCCCCACCCGTCCCAGCGCTGACCCGGCCGGGCTCACCTCGCGAATACGGTCGCAAAAGTGAATCAATGCCGCATCGCCAACCTGATGTCCCCACCGATCGTTAATCTGCTTGAAATAATCGAGATCGAACATCAGGAGACAGAAGTGGCTACTGACATCCTGCGGCGAACTGGCTGCCAGCGCCATTTTGAGCTGCTGTAAGATTGTCGAGCGATTCAGACAGCCCGTCAGATCGTCCGTGGTGGCTTTGACGGTCAGCTGCTGTTCTGCTTTTTTACGTTCGGTGATATCCAGGCCAATATTGAGAATGGAGTTATCCGGCAAAAGGATGTTTGACCAGAGAATCGTTAACTGCGTCCCGTCTTTACGCACCGGGTGCCATTCGTACATATCCTTAAGTGGTGCGAAACGAACCGACTCCTGCACGCGCTGTCGCTCCTCGGGATCCGGATAAAACAGGGCCAGCGGATCGGGGTGCTCGTCGATTTCAGTCATACTCCAGCCAAAGACTTTTTCGCATTCGGCATTCCACAATACACACCGGTTATGCCTGTCAAAGGCGTTCATTAATACCGGCGCACGCTCAAATAAGGTTTTATATTGCGTGACGACGCGCTGCATTTCTTGCGCCGTTTTTTCCCGCACGATGATGTCATCAAAATAATCTTTTAGCTTCTCAACCAATACCACCACGATATTTTTCAGTATCGGCAACGAGGTAAGTTTTCCATTAAAAGCCAAAAAGAAATAACCACTGCACTGTCTGCCATGCGCTGAGAGTTTACACAGGACGCCGCTTTGCAGCCGCGCATAGCCCGGGTGCTGAGGGGAAAATACCGCCCGGCCAATATGCGCTTTCCAGTAGATAACCCGCCAGGCGCGGTGATGCCGCTGCAACAGGGTGCTGGCAAGAAAATCCGCCACGTTGAAGGCGTGACACGTCACGTCGCCGGCACAAACCACGCGCGGCCCGTCTGCGGATTCGACACTGACCCACGAGAGATTTGCCCCCAGAGCGCTGTTGATGGTTTCCAGCATTTCCACCGGCGAACACTGCGCGTTGAGTTGCGGCATCAGCTTCGCCAGGGCGTGCAGCGCCTGCATGCTGTCGTTAATAATCTCGCGTCTTTGTTCTTTCATTATCTTTTCGCAGGTCATTAATCGAGAGAGCAACCGCAATAACTCATATCTGAATAAAAGAATAAGACCACGAAATCAAAGAGCATGCTGAGTGTAAAACAAAGAATATAAAATCCAAAAAAGGCAATTAATTCAATGCGATGAATTATTTCTGCGGGTACATTTATTGTTCCACACAAGCATAATCCATAGACATACTGCTGTAAACGCTATACAGCCGAAGGTGTTTTGCAAAGGTTTTGCTATCTGAATGAATTAAAAATAAAAATTCCGACCAGACGCGGATACGAGCGACGACGATATATTTTCCCTGGTAATAAACCCACTTTTACCTCACGCGGATACTGGCTAATAAAACAGCAAATGTGATATAGTTCACACATCTTATGTAACGAGAAACATTGTTTCATTCCAGTTCGTCTGTTTTGTCGAGGATGAGTTTTATGGCAACCATTACCACCAGCATGGTGCTCCTGCGCTGGCCGTTGTTGAGCGCGGTTTTGATGTTCCTGGCCAGCACGTTAAACATTCAGTTCCGAAAGTCCGACTACGCAGGTCTTGCTGTGATTAGCACCCTGTTAGGGTTAGGCGCCGCATGCTGGTTCGCAACAGGTTTGCTCGGTATTACGCTGGTGGATATAGCCGCCGTCTGGGAAAACATTAAAGTGGTGATGGTTGAAGCCATGAGCCACACCCCACCAGACTGGCCGATGGTGATTACCTGATAGCCTGTTATAAAAAAACCCAGACATTGTCTGGGTTTTTTGTGTTTCACGCGTCTGGATATCAGAACGGGATATCGTCGTCGAAGTCCATTGGCGGTTCGTTAGACGGTGCCGGAGCAGACTGCTGCTGCGGACGGGACTGCGCGCCGCCGCTAAACTGATTGCCACCCTGCGGCTGCTGAGGCTGGCCCCAACCGCCCTGCTGCTGGC
>NZ_QFRV01000049.1:0-36560 GCF_004136805.1 Enterobacter cloacae complex sp. GF14B | reverse complement strand
CACGCTGGTACGGTGCGCAGGTGCACGTCGGCAGACATCCGGCGCACGCCGCGCCGCAGGTTTTTCTCGCCCCTTAGCTTGAGCAGCTCACTTCCAGCCGCTTGCCCCAGTCCGGCGGGCGGCTGACATAGTCATCCTCCCGGTCGGCAAACGGCGTGCGCAGGGCGATATGTAGCCGATGCAGCTCGGTATAGTCCCCCTGCTCTGCCTGCTCAATGGCCCGCTGCGCCAGCCAGTTGCGCAATACCATCGCCGGGTTAACCGCCTTCATCCGCGCCTGGCGGGTATCGTCATCAATTTGTTCCTGCTGTAAACGCGCCCGGTAAGCGGCAAACCAGTCATCAAACGCCTGTCGATCGACGAACTCGTCGCGCAGCGGTGACGCGGCGCTCTGCTGCGCTGTCTGACTCAGCATACGGAAGGTTCGGGTATAGTCGCTGCCTTCACGCGCCATGATGGCAAACAGCCCATTCAGCAGCGCGTTATCGCCTTTTTCCTGCGTCATCAGCCCCAGCCTGGTGCGCATTAACACACCGTATTCCCGCAGCAGGACCTCCTGATAGCTGTCCAGCGCATCGTTCAGGGCATCAACGTCGATAAACGGCGACAGGCTTTGTGCAAGCCGCTGAAGGTTCCACAGCCCCACCGCAGGCTGGTTGTCGAAACGGTAACGCCCCTGATAGTCCGAATGGTTACAGATGTAACCCGGCTGATAGTCATCAAGGAAGCCGTACGGACCGTAGTCAAACGTCAGCCCTAACAGGGACATGTTGTCGGTGTTCATCACCCCGTGGGCAAAGCCGACGGCCTGCCAGCGGGCAATCATTGCGGCGGTGCGCGCAACAATATCACGGAACCAGAGAACATAGCGGTCCGGCTCGTTTTGCAGGTGCGGCCAGTGACGACGAAGAGCGTAATCGGCAAGCTGGCGGACTTTATCCGGCTCGCGGCGATAGTAGAAGTGTTCAAAATGACCGAAACGCAGATGGCTTTCCGCCACGCGGACCAGCATCGCTCCCTGCTCCATCGTTTCGCGGGCCACCGGCGTGTCGCTGGTGACAATGGACAGCGCACGTGAGGTAGGGATCCCCAGAGCGTGCATCGCCTCGGAAGCCAGACCTTCACGTATGGTTGAACGCAGCACCGCGCGGCCATCTCCCATGCGTGAGTATGGGGTTAGCCCTGCCCCTTTCAGGTGCCAGTCGAGCGTTTCGCCATTCGGCAGAACTTGTTCACCCAGCAGGATACCGCGGCCATCGCCGAGCTGTCCCGCCCAGACGCCAAACTGATGTCCGCTGTAGACCTGAGCCAGCGGCTTCATGCCCGGAAGCAGCGTTTCGCCGCCCCAGACGCCGGCGCCTTTTTCTGGCTGAAAAAGCGTCGAAGGGATGCCAAGCGAATCCGCTAATGCATCGTTATGCCAGATAAGACGCGCGTTTTGTAAAGGCGTTGGCTTAAGCGCGGTGTAAAAGCCGGGTAATTCATCGTGCCAGTGAGCAGTAAAAGACAGGGTCATAAGTCCTCCTGCTTTAAGTGTAGAGGGTTTCCCTGGACGTAAACACGGGCGAAGAAAGGGGTTATTGCTGTACGAGAGTCGTGACCCGCTCTGCCGGGACGGCAGGCCACAGGCTTCCCTGCATTGCACCAAAATTGAATGGCAGCACGCGTTGTAAGATGCCGTGATCGTCAATTCCCGAGACCATGACCGACTGACAGTGCGGCGCGATCTGCCAGAGAATAGCGCGCATAAAAGGCTCAAACGAGAGTGCCGAGACACGCTGCTGGATAAAGTTTTTATCCAGAACCACCCGTTTGAACAGACCATCATAAACCGGCTTAAGGGACGCAGCCCCTGCACCGAAGTTAGCCAGCACTAAGGGGAAATGGATCGCCATTCTTGCCAGACAGGGATCGTCTTTCCCGTTATTTAAACCTGGATAGTTCTCATTAACAGTAAACTCAAGAAACGGATATCGTTCAAGGATTGAAACAGCGTTCTCATTAGTTAATAAAAACTCAACAATTGCAGGTGTAATATTGATCCATGCAATTAACTGATGCTGAATAAAAAATAGCTTACAGGTATCGAGTAATTGTAGTTTCTCCTGAAACAGCGCTAATTCATCTTCCTGAGAAAGATGGGGGATAACCAGTTCAGTCGGGATCCGTACGTCCGCACCCACGCCAGTAAAGTTAACCAAAATCTCTAAACCTTTAAGCAAACCTGCACTATCACGCGCCGGAAGGAGTAAAAGTTCAGACTGGTAAGCATTATCTAGCGTAATAATCATCGCGCTTGTCCTGCATTAAAGATGAGAGAGAACATCCTGGAGCAATTGCAGGCACAATTCCACTGTCTTGATTTTAATAAGATTAATTTCATTCTTTCCGTATTAATTTTCAGATTTTTCCCTGAATCTTAATTAATTTTATCCTGGTTATTGAATAATAGCCAGTTTTAGATAAAACAGGCACATGCGGACATAAATAATTGGGCAAAAAAATTAACTTTAATCAACCCGCAAGAAAAGCCTGACGTCTATTTTCACCGCCAGGCCCTCCGCACTGCATTTTTATGCAGCGGTTAAATACGTCTGGCCTGCCAGAAGTTTTTACGCCAGTAAACATTATCCAGAGAGGAGCGCATCACGCCACGGCTGGTCGAGGCATGAATGAACTGATTATCGGTGTCATAAATGCCGACATGAAGGCCGCTTTCACCGGAGCCCGTTTTAAAAAAGACCAGATCGCCGGGCAGGAGTTCGTCTTTATCAATTTCAGTACCGATTTTCGCCTGCATACGCGTTTCTCGCGGAAGCTGGAGGTCAAATTTATCGCGGAAGGTCATCAGCACGAATCCTGAGCAATCCACCCCGCCCCGGCTCATGCCGCCGTAGCGATAAGGGGTGCCGCGCCAGTTGCTGAGCTGATCGTTCAGGCTGGCAATGACCGTAATGGAATCGGAAAGCCGTGGGTTGGGCGGAGGTGCATGATGGCTGCTGCATCCTGCAAGAAATAGCGCCGCAACAAGGAGAAACCAGAATCGCATTTCAGACGAATCCTCTGCTTTTTTTGTTCTTTCGGTAATTTAGCGTGCATCTATGCGACTGTGCAAGAAAGGTTATTCCTGCGCCGTGGAAATGAGCATCTTGTGGCCTTCAATATCCAGCCTCCGGAACGACATGTGGTAAGCGCTCGCAAGATTGGCGGCCGTCAGCACGTTGTCGCGCGTTCCGCTGGCAATCAGTTTGCCACGCGCCAGCAACCACACCCGATGCGCGTGGCGCAACGTATGGTTTAAATCATGGCTGCTCATCAAAATGGCGATCCCCTTGCGACATAGCGCGCTGAGCAGGGTATCCAGCGCTGCCTGTTGGGCAACGTCCAGCCCGCTCATCGGCTCGTCCAGCAGCAGCATCCGCCCGTGAGGATTTCCCGCCGGATGGATCTGAAGGATAACGGCGGCCAGACGCACGCGCTGCCACTCCCCGCCGGAAAGCTGATTTGCCTGCCGGGTGAGCTTATCGTCTAACCCGAGCGCCGCAGCAACCTCGTTGAGCAAGCCCACCTGATTTTTATCAGACAGATGCAGCGTCAGGTAGTGCCAGACGGGCATCGCAAAGGGCGGAACCTGCTGCTGAACCAGGTAGCTTCGACGGGAGGCAAGTGTAGCGGGTAGCCAGTCGACGAGCGATTGCCCGAGAAAGGTTATCTCTCCTTCCCCGGTGGTCAGCCCCGCCATGCGAGCCAGCAGCGTGCTTTTTCCGGCGCCGTTTGGCCCAACCAGGTGAAGGATTTCACCTGCGTTGACTGCGGCAGTCACAGGCTCAAGACGTCCCTTCCCGGCAACGTCCGTGAGCTGCATCAGCAGCGTCATTATTTCGCCAGCGCCAGCTTGATTGATTCCATCACGATAGGATCTTCCGGCGTCATGTCAGGCGAAAAACGCTGCACGACCTGACCGTCACGTCCAATCAGGAATTTTTCGAAGTTCCACAGAATATCGTCCGGATAGAGCGGCGCGCGGCCTTTACTCGCCATACGCTCATAGAAACCACTCTCTTCAGGCGCAACGGCGGTCGGCGCCGCGGCCACCAGTTTGGCATACAGCGGATGACGATTTTCCCCGTTCACGTCAATTTTGCTGAACATCGGGAACGTCACGCCATAGGTTGTGCTGCAAAAGGTCTTAATTTCCTCTTCGCTGCCCGGCTCCTGGCCCAGGAACTGGTTGCACGGGAAGCCGAGTACGGTAAAGCCGTCTTTTTCCCAGGCTTGATGAATGTTTTCCAGCTGTTCATACTGCGGCGTAAGGCCACATTTCGACGCCACGTTCACGATGAGCAGCACCTTGCCCTTGTAGCCTTCCAGCGTGGTTTTCTCGCCGTCAATGGTCGTCACTTCGGTATTCAGAATATCAGACTGCATAGCATTCCCTCAGGTTGACTTACAGGTTGTGTTTTAACGTCCAGCTTTTAATAGTAGCCAGATAAAGACCGGCGCGCCCAGCGTTGCGGTCACCACGCCTATGGGCAACTCAGCGGCCGTCAGGGCGAGTCGGGCGATGATATCGGCAACCAGCAGCGTTGCCGCCCCGGCAACCGCCGAGGCCGGGAGCAGGGTTCGGTGGTCCGTCATGCCGCACAGACGCAGCATATGCGGGATCACCAGCCCAATAAAGCCAATCGCCCCCGCCAGCGCCACGCTTACGCCCACCATCCAGCCGATGGCGATAACCAGCACGTTGCGCCAGAATCCAATCGGCATCCCGAGCTGGCGAGCAGACGTTTCGCCCAGCGCGAGAATATTCAGCGGCTGCGCCTGGAAAACCATCCACAGGATAACCGGGATCAGGAGCACCATCAGCCACCCCTGACGCCAGTCGACGCCACCAAATCCCCCCATCATCCAGTACATTAACTGGCGCAGATCGAAGGAGGTGGAGAAGTAGACGGCCCAGGTCATCAGCGCACTACAGATGATCCCCAACGCTACCCCGGCAAGCAGCAGCCGGCTGGTGGATAAATGGCGACGAGCAAAGCGCAGAAGGATAAGGGTTATCAACAGCGCGCCTAGGATGGCGCTGAGGCTAATCCCCCAGGCGGAGAGCTCGCCTCCCCCCAGCATCACGGCGGCGATAAGCCCGACGCCTGCACCATTCGAGACCCCGAGAAGCCCGGGTTCTGCCAGAGGGTTTTCAAATAATGCCTGCATGATCGTACCGCACAGCGCCAGCGCAGCGCCGACTAAAAGGACAGCCAGCGTCCGCGGCAGGCGGATCTGCCAGACAAAGAGCTGCCCTTCAGGCGTAAACCAGCTTTCCGGCCCCAGCCACCGATCGCCCGCGCACAGGCTGACGGTGGTGGCGACAATCAACAGCACCCCGAGCAGACACAGGCGGCGGAGATCGGAGCGGTGCTGAAGTCGGGCAAAATCAAGCATAGACGATAGGTTATCCGGTTGAGATATCATTGATTTTACGGCGGGTTTAGCAAATAGCGCAAAGAAAAAAGGCCGCGTGAGCGGCCTTTTTAGTTAGTTCATATTACTCTGCTTTGGGCGTTGCGTTTTCGACACGGCTTTTTAACTTCTGTCCGGGTCTGAAGGTCACCACGCGGCGGGCTGTAATGGGAATATCTTCCCCCGTCTTCGGGTTACGGCCCGGACGTTGGTTTTTGTCTCGCAAATCAAAATTGCCAAAGCCGGAGAGTTTAACCTGCTCACCATTTTCCAGAGCACGACGGATCTCTTCGAAAAACAGCTCTACCAGCTCTTTGGCATCCCGTTTGCTAAGCCCAAGCTTATCAAACAGATATTCTGACATTTCAGCTTTTGTAAGCGCCATAGGTTCAATCCCTCAATGATGCCTGGAATCGCTCTTTTAATGCCTCTACACATTTGGCGACGGTAGCGGCAATCTCCTCTTCTTCGAGTGTACGGCTGGTATCCTGAAGGATAAGGCTAATAGCGAGGCTCTTGAAACCTTCTGCTACGCCCTTGCCGCGGTACACGTCAAATAAGTTTACGCCAACTACCTGATTTACGCCAACTTTCTTACATTCGGCCAAAATATCTGCTGCGGGCATATTTTCAGCGACCACAACCGCGATATCACGGCGGTTTGCCGGGAAGCGTGAGACGTCCTGCGCCTGAGGAATGACGCGGTCTGCAACCGGGTTCCACTCCAGTTCGAATACGATGGTACGGCCATTCAGATCCAGCTTACGTTCCAGTTCCGGGTGAACAACCCCAATGAAACCAACACGTTTGCCGTCTAAATAGATCGCCGCACTCTGACCCGGATGCAGGGCTGGAATCGCTTCTGCGCGGAATTCAATTTCGGATAATTTACCGGTCAGATCGAGAATTGCTTCCAGATCGCCCTTCATATCGTAGAAATCAACTGTCCCTTTTGCCAGGTCCCAATGCTCTTCATAGCGGTTACCGCTGATGGCGCCGGCCAGCATGAGATCCTGACGGATGCCTAAATTCGCCTGAGTATCCGGTACAAAGCGCAAACCGCTTTCGAAAATACGCACGCGGTTTTGCTGACGGTTCTGGTTATAAACGATAGTGCCCAGCAGTCCCGTCCACAGGGACAGACGCATCGCTGACATCTCGCTGGAAATCGGACTTGGCAGGATCAGCGCTTCCTGACCCGGGTGGATCAGCTGTTGCAGCTTAGGATCAACGAAGCTGTAGGTGATCACTTCCTGGTAGCCTTTGTCGTTCAGCATGGTTTTCACACGCTTCAGAGACAGATCGGCCTCGCGATGGCTGCCCATCACCAGACCCGCCTGCACCGGCTCGTCAGGGATGTTGTTGTAGCCGTAAACGCGGGCCACTTCTTCCACCAGATCTTCTTCGATCTCCATGTCGAAACGCCAGGATGGCGCAACGGCTTTCCACTCGTCCTGACCTTCAGTGACTTCGCAGCCCAGACGCGTCAAAATGTCGGTCACCTGCGCATCGGCAACGTGGTGACCAATCAGGCGATCCAGCTTGCTGCGGCGCAGGGTAATGGTCGCACGCTTCGGCAGTGTCGCTTCGTTGGTCACATCAATTACCGGACCCGCTTCACCGCCGCAGATATCGATCAGCAGGCGAGTTGCACGCTCCATCGCTTTGTATTGCAGCGCAGGATCCACGCCACGCTCGTAGCGATGAGAAGCATCAGTGTGCAGACCGTGACGGCGTGCGCGGCCAGTGATGGAGAGCGGGCTGAAGAACGCGCATTCCAGCAGGACGTTTTGCGTCTCGTCGTTAACGCCAGAGTGCTCGCCGCCGAAGATACCGCCCATCGCCAGCGCTTTGTTGTGATCGGCAATCACCAGGGTGTCGGGGTTCAGTTTCGCTTCGCTGCCGTCCAGCAGAACCAGGGTTTCGCCCTCTTTCGCCATGCGCACGACGATCCCACCTTCGATACGATCTTTATCAAAGGCGTGCATTGGCTGGCCCAGCTCCAGCAGAACATAGTTGGTGACGTCAACCACGGCGTCGATAGAACGGATACCGCAGCGACGCAGTTTCTCTTTCATCCACAGCGGGGTTGGCGCTTTAACGTTAATACCTTTCACCACACGACCGAGGTAGCGTGGGCAGGCCTCAGGCGCGTCTACCTGAATCGGCAGCACGTCACTGATGGTTGCCTCAACCGGCGCGATCTCCGGCACGTTCAGTTCGGTCTGGTTTAGCACGGCCACGTCGCGGGCCACACCGATGATGCCTAAGCAGTCGGCACGGTTTGGCGTTACGCTGATTTCGATGGTGTTGTCATCAAGCTTCAGGTATTCGCGGATATCGGTACCGACTGGCGCATCCTGCGGCAGTTCAATAATGCCGGAGTGATCGTCGGAAATACCCAGTTCGGAGAAGGAGCACAGCATACCTTCAGACGGCTCACCGCGCAGCTTAGCCGCTTTGATTTTGAAATCGCCCGGCAGTACCGCACCGACGGTCGCCACGGCCACTTTCAGGCCCTGACGGCAGTTTGGCGCACCGCAGACAATATCCAGCAGACGATCACCGCCCACATTGACTTTTGTTACGCGCAGTTTGTCAGCGTTAGGGTGCTGACCGCATTCAACCACTTCGCCCACGACCACGCCGGTGAAGGCGCCAGAAACCGGCTCTACACCGTCAACTTCCAGACCCGCCATGGTGATCTGGTTGGAAAGCGCGTCGCTGTCCAGCGTGGTGTTCACCCATTCGCGTAACCACAGTTCACTGAATTTCATTGTTCTGTCCTGCCCTTATTTAAACTGTTTGAGGAAACGCAGATCGTTTTCGAAGAACGCACGTAAATCGGTTACGCCGTAGCGCAGCATGGTCAGACGCTCCATGCCCATACCGAACGCAAAGCCGGAATACACTTCTGGATCGATACCCACGTTGCGCAGCACGTTTGGATGCACCATGCCGCAGCCCAGCACTTCCAGCCATTTACCGTTTTTACCCATCACGTCAACTTCCGCAGACGGTTCGGTGAACGGGAAGTAGGACGGACGGAAGCGAACCTGCAAATCTTCCTCAAAAAAGTTGTTCAGGAAATCGTGCAGCGTGCCTTTCAGGTTGGTGAAGCTGATGTTTTTATCAACAATCAGACCTTCCATCTGGTGGAACATTGGGGTGTGGGTCTGATCGTAGTCGTTACGGTATACGCGACCCGGCGCGATGATGCGGATAGGCGGTTCCTGTTCCTTCATGGTACGGATCTGAACGCCGGAAGTCTGGGTACGCAGCAGACGGGTAGCGTCAAACCAGAAAGTGTCGTGGTCAGCACGTGCCGGATGATGGCCAGGAATGTTGAGGGCATCGAAGTTATGGTAATCATCTTCAATTTCCGGGCCAGTCGCCACGGTAAAGCCGAGCTCACCGAAGAAACTTTCAATACGATCGATAGTACGGGTAACCGGATGCAGACCGCCGTTTTCGATACGACGACCCGGCAGAGAAACGTCAATCGTTTCTGCCGCCAGACGCGCATTCAGTACTGCGCTTTCCAGCTCGGCTTTACGCGCGTTCAGCGCCTGCTGTACCTGCTCTTTGGCTTCGTTAATCACTGCACCGGCTGCCGGGCGCTCCTCTGCTGGCAGTTCACGCAGGGTAGTCATCTGAAGGGTCAAATGCCCTTTCTTGCCCAGATATTCGACGCGGACATTGTCTAACGCGGCAACATCTGAGGCCTGGTTAATGGCGGCCGTTGCACTGGCAACCAGCTCTGCGAGATGTGACATGGTTTTCCTCATTATGTCGGTGCAGACACCGAATTGTTGGACGTATTCTCTTAACTTCAGGCACAAAAAAAGCCTCCATCGGGAGGCTTATCTGGCGCTGTTTTTCGTTTCATCTTTCACGCGCTAGCCTCCTGAAGTCAGGTGCTAAAGTAAAAGAAGAAGCGGAAAATAGCAGCATTCATGCTTGCGTTACCTTGTAGGGTAAAAACCGTTAAGACCTTATTGAAAAGCCTGCACGGATAAATGTCAATCTTCTGATGGTGTTAAATGAAAAGAGGAGGCAAAGCCCCCTCTCTCAACTGGCTTATGCCAGTGCTGCTTTCGCTTTTTCGACCAGAGCGGTGAACGCTACTTTGTCGAATACTGCGATGTCAGCCAGGATCTTACGGTCGATTTCAACAGAGGCTTTTTTCAGGCCGTTGATGAATTTGCTGTAAGAAATACCGTTCTGACGTGCTGCTGCGTTGATACGCGCAATCCACAGTTGACGGAACTGACGCTTACGCTGACGACGGTCACGGTAAGCGTACTGACCTGCTTTGATAACAGCCTGGAAGGCAACGCGGTATACGCGTGAACGCGCACCGTAGTAGCCTTTAGCTTGTTTCAAAATTTTCTTGTGACGTGCACGTGCAATTACACCACGTTTTACGCGAGCCATGTGTGCTCTCCTGTATCTATTCTAAGTTAAAAAAGTTAAACGTTAACGACTTATGCGTACGGCAGGCACGCGATGACCAGGCCCAGATCGCCTTTAGAAACCATGGCTTTTGGACGCAGGTGACGTTTACGCTTGGTAGCTTTCTTAGTCAGAATGTGACGCAGGTTAGCGTGCTTGTGCTTAAAACCACCTTTACCGGTTTTTTTGAAGCGCTTAGCAGCACCGCGTACGGTCTTAATTTTTGGCATTTTAATAACTTCCACTTCGCATTGTTAAATAAACGAAACATAGGCGAACAAAACCTATGAAACCCGAAGGCTCCACAGATTTTGCTGCTTGAAGGCCTTACTGTTTCTTCTTAGGAGCGAGCACCATGATCATCTGGCGGCCTTCGATCTTCGTAGGGAAGGATTCGACTACTGCCAGTTCACTCAGATCGTCACGGACGCGGTTAAGCACTTCCATACCAATCTGTTGGTGGGCCATCTCACGACCGCGGAAACGCAGCGTGATCTTGGCCTTATCGCCATCTTCCAGAAAGCGAATCAGGCTGCGGAGTTTTACCTGATAATCGCCATCGTCGGTACCAGGACGGAATTTGATTTCCTTAACCTGGATAACTTTTTGCTTCTTCTTCTGTTCCTTAGAAGACTTACTCTTTTCATAAAGGAACTTGCCGTAGTCCATGATACGACAAACTGGCGGTTCGGCGTTAGGGCTGATTTCAACTAAATCTACTCCAGCTTCTTCAGCCTTTTCGATCGCTTCTCTCAGACTCACAATCCCCAGCTGCTCGCCTTCCAGACCTGTTAAGCGAACTTCCTGGGCGCGAATCTCGCCATTGATACGATTCGGACGTGCCGTTTGAACTCGTTTTCCGCCTTTAATACCTTATTCCTCCAGTTGTTGAAGACTGCGGCTGCGAATCTCTTGTTGCAGCTTCTCAATCACTTCACTTACGTCCAGGCTCCCCAGGTCTTTACCACGGCGGGTGCGAACGGCAACTTTGCCTGCTTCCACCTCTTTATCACCACAGACCAACATATACGGGACACGACGTAAAGTGTGCTCGCGGATTTTAAAGCCAATCTTCTCATTTCTCAAGTCTGCTTTTACGCGAATGCCCGCATTTTGTAGTTTCTGCGTCAATTCTTTAACGTAATCCGCCTGAGAATCGGTAATGTTCATCACCACGACCTGCACTGGCGCAAGCCAGGTTGGGAAGAAGCCTGCGAACTCTTCGGTCAGGATGCCGATGAAGCGCTCCAGTGAACCGAGAATCGCACGGTGAATCATAACCGGCACCTGACGCTCGTTGTCTTCGCCAACATAAGAGGCGCTTAAACGCTGCGGCAGGGAGAAGTCCAGCTGTACCGTTCCGCACTGCCATGCGCGATCGAGGCAGTCATACAGGGTAAATTCAATTTTCGGACCGTAGAATGCGCCCTCGCCCAGCTGGTATTCGAACGGAATACCGTTCTCTTCCAGCGCTACGGCGAGATCCGCCTCTGCGCGATCCCATGTCTCATCGCTGCCGATACGTTTTTCCGGACGCGTTGAGAGTTTGACCACGATCTTCTCGAAGCCAAAGGTGCTGTACATATCGTAGACCATACGAATACAGGCGTTAACTTCTTCACGGACCTGATCTTCAGTACAGAAGATATGCGCATCATCCTGAGTAAAGCCACGAACACGCATCAGACCGTGCAGCGCACCTGATGGCTCGTTACGGTGGCAGCTACCGAACTCCGCCATACGCAGCGGCAGATCGCGGTAGGATTTCAGACCCTGGTTGAAGATCTGAACGTGGCCCGGGCAGTTCATTGGCTTGATGCAGTATTCACGGTTCTCAGACGAAGTGGTGAACATCGCATCTTTGTAGTTGTCCCAGTGGCCGGTTTTTTCCCACAGCACACGGTCCATCATGAACGGGCCCTTCACTTCCTGATACTGGTACTCTTTCAGCTTGGAGCGCACGAACGTTTCCAGTTCACGGAAGATAGTCCAGCCGTCGTTATGCCAGAACACCATCCCCGGCGCTTCTTCCTGCATATGATACAGGTCAAGCTGCTTACCGATTTTACGGTGGTCACGCTTAGCCGCCTCTTCCAGGCGTTGCAGGTATGCGTTCAGGGCTTTCTTATCGGCCCACGCGGTACCATAGATACGCTGCAACATCTTGTTGTTGCTATCGCCACGCCAGTAAGCGCCTGCGATTTTCATCAGTTTGAAGTGATGACAGAAGCGCATATTCGGCACGTGCGGACCACGGCACATGTCGACGTATTCCTGGTGATGGTACAAGCCTGGCTTGTCATCATGAGCGATGTTTTCATCAAGAATCGAGACTTTGTAGCTCTCGCCGCGCTTCACGAAGGTTTCACGCGCTTCGTGCCAGCTGACTTTCTTCTTAATGACGTCATAGTTAGTTTCGGCGAGCTCGTGCATACGTTTTTCGAGCGCGTCGATATCTTCCTGGGTCAGGGTGTGGTCAAGGTCAACGTCGTAGTAGAAACCGTTGTCGATAACCGGGCCGATCGCCATTTTGGTGTTTGGCCACAGCTGCTTGATAGCATGGCCTAACAGGTGCGCGCAGGAGTGACGAATGATCTCCAGACCTTCTTCGTCTTTCGCGGTGATGATCGCAAGCGTTGCATCGCTTTCAATCAGATCGGACGCGTCTACCAGCTCGCCGTTTACGCGGCCTGCAATGGTTGCTTTTGCAAGTCCAGGACCGATATCCAGGGCAACATCCATTGGGCTAACAGCGTGGTCGAAATGGCGTTGGCTGCCATCAGGAAGAGTAATTACAGGCATTTTATATCCTTATTTGCAGTGATGCCCCACACATAAGAGCATATACAAAGAAAATAATCGTGATTAAACAGTAGATTACGAAACCATCTGACCAACAATCGTCAAATTGGTTCGTCATCATTCACCGGCCGATTTCAGAATAATGCGGGTTTACGACAGGCGACGTAATGGTAACACTATTGATAGGGCGAATGCACCTTCCTGCGACCGTTTTGAACCGCACATCCTGTTGTCTGCATTAATGAACTTTTGTTGACGGGTGCTCGCAATCCGAAAGTGCTGAGCTATTCTTGATCTGGTCCTTAAACATCGAAGGGGTATCACATGAACGTATCGAGTAGAACCGTTGTGATATTAAATCTACTTTCCGCTGCTGGCCTGGTATTGATTCTGGCTGACAGATTCCATTGGTTTTAAGCCGAACCGGTGTTCCGGCATAACCTGTTCTCCCTTGTTGAGCGTTTTCTGGCGCAGACTTTGGTAGACTAAGGGTATCAACTGACAAGGATTAGGTTATGCCAACAAAAAGATTTGCCGTGAAGCACTGGAAAATGGTCGTGGTGTTAATTGCTATTTGCGGCGCGATGTTGCTGCTGCGCTGGGCCGCTATGATCTGGGGCTAATATTTTGTCAGCGAAAACCTGCCGTGAATTTACTGAATAAATCTTAACTATCTTTACGATAATTTATGGTCCAAAACCGGTACGTCATAATCCGGTTTTCGACAGGCTGTGGCAGCGTATATATTCCGTCACACGTGGCAGTTGAAATATCAGGACCACTCACCCGCCACCAGCTTATGTACATCAAATGCATCATTCATTGACTGGCCGGTAGACTGAGTGCCAGGGGCAATGTTGGAGCCTGCTTCTACATCAGAGGCTTTAGCGATCCCGATTGGGCTGTTAACGTCATTGGCAGGTTGCGTATTATCAGCAGCAAATACGCCAAATGAAAGTGCGGAAAGCACCATCGCTGCTGTAGCGGTTTTGATTTTTTTCATAATTTTATTCTCATACTTATTTAATGCGTTTAATGCGATAGGCCTGAGGCGAGTTTTTCGCCTGTGCCGTAAGTGTAGATCTGGATCACATTTTTGCCTAGTCAAATTATTTATCAATTCGTGTCAAATAAACTGAATAAGCTCTGGCCAGCTAATTATGGAGAAATTATGAAGAAGAAACCAAATCCATTATTTATTTTAAAACGCCGTTTAATATAAATAAGCACAGTTTCAGAAAATAAAAAACGGGCCGGGATTATTCCCGGCCCGACGAAATTACATTTTATAACCTAAAGAAATCGTGGTTCGGCGATCGGTATGTTCCGGCGCAGAATCAGGTGGGGATGAGTTCCAGGTTACGTTGTACGCCACCTTGAGTCCAAAGTGTTCGTTGATGGCCACGTTCAACGCACTTTCAGAGTTCAGCGTTGTATCTTCAGCGCCAAACACCGACACACCCTGGGTGAATTTTGCGTTATCCGTCATCTGCCATGCGTAGGTGCCCGATGCATAACCCAGCGGCTGGGTTTCATCTTCGCCGTTGGTGTACTCGTCGTAACGGACACCCGGACCGAATTCAAAACGCAGGCTGTGCACCGGCCCATTGAGGAACTGACGACCATAACCCGCAGTTACGACATCACGCTGGCGATAGCCGTTGTAGCGGTCAGTCAGCCAACTCGCCTGCCCGAACAGGTAGTCATAATCGGTCATGTTGTATCGGCTACGTCCGCCTACCGCGTATTTCTCCGATGAGCGTTGATCGTTAGCAGAGGTGTTGCTGGCATTTCCCCACAGCGACCAGGCCGTGGTGTTGCCGTACCAGGTCAGGGTGCTGTCTGCGGTCAGGGAGGAGCTTTTCGTATTACCGGATTGCGCCAGATACCCGGCATTCACGTTACCTTCAAAGGGTTTTTTGGCAGTGGAGGGATCGTCCATGACAGTAAAAACGGTATCATCGGCGGTTGCATTCAGTGACGCAAATACGCCACCCGCCAGCATCAGTGCTGCGGGTACTGTCTTCAAAAGCTTCATTTTATTTAAGGAGTCCGTACAACATAAAAAGAGACCGTCACGGTCTCGGAAACTTTCTTGCGGATCAATGACAAGGCGACCATAGAAAGGTAACAAATTATAAAAAGCCGCAAATAACATAGCAATATTTTCTTCTTTCATTTTTTGAATAAGAACGATCCCAAAACGCGTTTTATTTTATATGCCCGGCGCAGCTTATTTGTCAGCATTCATATTTAAAATCATACTGTTATTTACGTTGCCTTCCTGCCAAACGGTGCCAGGCTTAAAAGAACCCATGATAAAAGGAGGTCATGATGGCTTCGATTTATACGCTGACACTCTCCCCTTCCCTCGACTCCGCGACCATGACGCCGCAAATCTACCCGGAAGGTAAGCTGCGCTGTAGCGCGCCGGTGTTTGAACCGGGCGGCGGCGGCATCAACGTGGCGCGCGCTATTACCCATCTCGGCGGAAAAGCCACCGCCATCTTCCCCGCTGGCGGCGCCACGGGAGAACATCTGGTGGCGTTGCTGGCAGATGAACAGGTGGCCGTAGACACCGTCGACGCTAAAGACTGGACCCGGCAGAATCTGCATGTCCATGTTGAATCCAGCGGCGAGCAATATCGCTTTGTGATGCCGGGGGCGATATTGACCGATGATGAGTTTCGTCAACTGGAAGAGAAAGTGCTGACCATTGAAAGCGGCTCATTACTGGTGATCAGCGGTAGCCTGCCGCCGGGCGTCAAAACAGAGAAACTGACGGCGCTGGTTCAGGCTGCGCTCCAGCGCGGCATCCGCTGCATTGTCGATAGCTCGGGCGAAGCCCTGAAGGCGGCGTTAGAACCCGGACAACTTGAACTCGTTAAACCTAACCAGAAAGAGCTCAGTGCCCTGGTTAATCGAGAACTCAGCCAGCCTGATGACGTTCGTACTGCCGCAGAAGAGCTGGTACGTACGGGCAAAGCACATCGCGTTGTTGTTTCTCTCGGTCCTCAGGGTGCGCTGGCCGTCGACAAGACGGGCTTTGTGCAGGTTGTGCCACCGCCGATGAAAAGCCAGAGCACCGTGGGTGCCGGTGACAGTATGGTTGGCGCGATGGTGCTGAAGCTGGCGCAGGGCGCTTCGCTTCTGGAGATGGCACGCTATGGCGTCGCGGCAGGGAGTGCAGCCACCATCAATCAGGGAACGCGTCTGTGTTCGCTTGCGGATACCCAGAAAATTGTCGATTACCTCGAGAGAAGCTGAACCTGCTTCCCCTTCCCATGGAAGGGGAAGTCGCTAAACAGGGCTTATCGACTATGCTAAGAAAACTTTCAGGATAACAACGAGGTGAATTATGAGCAGTGGTGATATCACCCGCTACGTCGTAACCGTGAATATTCATGAAGCGTCGCTGACCGAACTGAATGAACTCAACAACGCGTTCACGCGCGCCAATTTTCTGCTTACGCTGACGGACGATGAGGGCAATATTCACGATCTCGGCTCACTGGCATTTGGCCTGATAAGCCCGCTGAGTCAGGAAGAGGTGAAGGCGCTGGCCAGTAGCCTGGTGGAAAGCGTGACTGACAAAGCCACGGAAATTGATGTGGATAGCTGGGAAAACTGGCATAAAAAAGAACAATAAGTGCCCTGTATAAAATTAAACCGCTCAGTTGTGCGTTAGTTCCTGTTTTTTTATAGCCGTTTTGCGCTAACTTTATGATCTGGCAGACAACATGGGAGAGACATCATGTGGCAGGCTATCAGTCATCTTTTAAGTGAGCAGCTGGGTGAAGGTGAAATTGAACTGCGTAACGAACTGCCAGGCGGAGAGATCCATGCCGCATGGCATTTACGTTACGCCGGGCGCGATCTTTTCGTTAAATGTGATGAGCGCGAATTGCTCCCCATTTTTACTGCCGAAGCCGATCAGCTTGAGCTGTTATCGCGCAGTAAAACAGTCACCGTTCCGCAGGTTTTAGCCGTCGGCAGCGATCGTGACTATAGCTTTCTGGTGATGAACTATCTTCCCGCGCGTCCTCTGGATGCGCATAACGCCTTTATTCTCGGGCAACAGATCGCCCGTTTGCACCAGTGGAGCGATCAACCTCAGTTTGGGCTCGATTTCGATAACGACCTCTCCACCACCCCACAGCCAAACGCATGGCAGCGCCGCTGGTCGACTTTTTTCGCCGAACAGCGCATCGGCTGGCAGCTGGAGCTGGCCGCTGAAAAGGGATTAGCGTTCGGCAACATCGACGCGATTGTTGAACATATTCAGCAGCGTCTGGCTTCGCATCAGCCTCAGGCTTCCCTTCTGCACGGTGATTTATGGTCAAACAACTGCGCGCTTGGGCCTGATGGTCCCTATATATATGACCCGGCCTGCTACTGGGGCGACAGAGAGTGTGACCTCGCGATGCTGCCGTTGCACCCTGAACAGCCGCCGCAAATTTATGATGGCTATCAGTCTGTCTCGCCGTTACCTGCGGGTTTCCTTGATCGTCAGCCGGTTTATCAGCTGTACACCTTGCTAAACCGGGCTATTTTGTTTGGCGGGAGTCATCTGGTAAATGCCCAGCGGGCGCTGGACCGTATTCTGGCGGCATAGCGGGAAGGGGCAGCATCACGCCCCTTCCCTTAGGATTTACAGGAAGCCAAGCAGCGTAAAGAAGAAATACCCGGCCACAATGATGATGACCGGCAGGATGTAGAGCGGGAAAAACTGCACAAAAATGGTATGACGCGGAACGACAATGCGCGATTCGATCTGCTCGCGGCTCATCCCGTCAGGGCCTTTCGCCTTCTCAAGTATCAGCTGATCTTCCACCCCTTCGCGTAAAAAGCGGGTCTGGCGACTCATGCGCGCGCCGGAGGCCTGCAACGCCATCGCGATAAATATCAACGCATAGATTATCCAGAAAACGACATTCAGCTGGTGGTGAAAATCCGGCGTGGGGGAGTTGAACCAGAAGACGTTCAGGAACGGGGTGTTAAACCGCATCATCTCAATCATGACGTGGGCAAAATCAAGCATAACGGCATTGATGCCCGGCTGTTTTTCGCTGTGATCGTACATAAATTTGAGTACGGAGATCAGCGTTGAAATCAGGGCGGGAATAAAAATAACCCAACCAGCAACACGTTTTAAGACCGCGATGCGTCCAGCTTGTTGATACGTCATTAGTTCCTCTTCATAAAGACGCGTTATTTGTGCCTAAGTCTACCTGCTGTCGGTCAATTTCGCCCGCTCTTTGCATGCAATATGCTAAATTGCTTGTGCTTAGCACCGTTCGTCTTACCCCAAGATAAGGAGATGTTGTAATGTCGACACCGCGCAAGATACTTGCCGCTATTTTTGACATGGATGGATTGCTGATTGATTCCGAACCCCTGTGGGATCGGGCTGAACTGGACGTGATGGCCAGCCTCGGCGTCGATATCAGTCGTCGTAACGAGCTTCCCGATACCCTGGGGCTGCGCATCGATATGGTGGTTGACCTTTGGTATGCCCACCAGCCATGGGTTGGCCCGGATCGCGACGAAGTTACGGCGCGCATTATCAACCGCGCCATCTCCCTCGTAGAAGAGTATAAGCCTCTGTTACCGGGCGTACGCGACGCTATCGCCCTGTGCAAGGCGCAAGGGCTGAAAGTGGGGCTGGCCTCCGCCTCACCGCTGCATATGCTGGAAAAAGTGCTGACGATGTTCGGGCTGCGCGACAGCTTCGACGCGCTGGCCTCGGCCGAAAAGCTTCCGTACAGCAAGCCACATCCGCAGGTGTATATGGACTGCGCCGCGAAACTGGGGCTGGATCCGCTTACCTGTGTGGCGCTGGAAGATTCGGTTAACGGCATGGTGGCGTCCAAAGCCGCACGTATGCGCTCCATCGTTGTGCCGGCTGAAGAAGGCCGACACGATCCCCGTTTTGCCCTGGCGGATGTCAGGCTGACGTCTCTTGAAGAATTGACTGCCCGCCATCTGCGTGGGGAGTAACGCTCTTTCAGGCAGCTTCGGCTGCCTGCCCCGCAAAATCAAAACAACGTTTTACTTTATTTGCTTTTCTCATTCCAGACTCCTATTCTTACGTGCAGAATGACAATAACCTGACTTCTGAGGCGCGTATGATACTGGATGCTTTTACTCTGGCAGGAAAAGTGGCGATGGTGACCGGGTGCGATACCGGTCTGGGGCAAGGCATGGCCATTGCCCTCGCCGAAGCAGGATGCGATATCGTGGGGGTTAACCGCAAGGTTCCTGACGAAACGGCAGCGCGCGTTACGGCGCTGGGACGACGCTTTATCGCGATTCGCGCCGATCTTGGCAAGCAGGAGAGTATTCAGAGCGTGGTGGATACCGCAGTCGCTGAGATGGGCCGCATCGATATTCTGGTTAACAATGCCGGCACCATCCGCCGTGCCGATGCGCTGGAATTTAGTGAGAAGGACTGGGACGAGGTCATCGATCTCAATCTGAAATCAGTCTTTTTCCTCTCTCAGGCAGTGGCGAAACAGTTTATCGCGCAGGGTCAGGGCGGCAAGATCATTAACATTGCTTCCATGCTCTCCTTCCAGGGCGGCATCCGGGTGCCCTCCTATACGGCGTCCAAAAGCGGCGTGCTGGGCCTCACCCGCCTGCTGGCGAACGAATGGGCAACGCTGGGCATTAATGTGAATGCTATTGCGCCGGGTTATATGGTGACAAATAACACCCGGCAACTTCGGGATGATGAGCAGCGCAGCCAGGCGATCCTCGACCGGATTCCGGCGGGCCGCTGGGGTCTCCCGGAGGATTTACAGGGTCCGGTGGTGTTTCTGGCTTCAAGAGCATCTGATTACGTTAACGGTCATACTCTCGCCGTAGACGGTGGCTGGCTGGCGCGCTAACCGCGCGTTTGTGACAAAGAGTTACACCGTCACCTCTTTCACACACTGTATAAAAACCCTATACTGTATGAATCGACAGTTTACCGGGTTTTATCATGACGGCGGAAGGCCACCTGCTTTTTTCACTTGCCTGTGCAGTGTTTGCCAAAAACGCTGAACTGACCCCTGTGCTGGCACAGGGGGACTGGTGGCATATTGTCCCTTCCGCCGTACTTACCTGCCTGCTGCCGGACATAGATCATCCAAAGTCATTCCTTGGCCAGCGGCTAAAGTGGATTTCAAAGCCCATCGCCAGAGCCTTTGGTCATCGCGGGTTTACCCACAGCCTGCTGGCCGTATTTGGCCTGCTTACACTCTTCTATTTAAAGGTTCCGGAGAGCTGGATCGTCCCGGCGGATGCCATTCAGGGCATGGTGCTTGGCTACTTAAGCCATATCCTCGCCGATATGCTGACGCCAGCGGGCGTACCGCTGCTCTGGCCCTGCCGCTGGCGTTTCCGCCTGCCAATCCTCGTGCCGCAAAAAGGCAACCAGCTGGAGCGCGTTCTGTGCATGGCGCTGTTTGCGTATGCCGTCTGGATGCCGCAGACATTGCCCGAAAATGGTGCAGTGCGCTGGTCATCGCAGATGATCAACTCGCTGCAATTTCAGTTCAATCGTTTTATTAATCACCAGATTGAACATTAAACCGACAATATAATCACTTTTGTCATAAACCATTCCATATGGATATAAGCGTGACATCACACTTCTGATAACCTTGCGCCAACAGGTTCGGTAAAAACCGACCGTATAATAAATCAGGAGAACGGGGATGAATTTTCCACTCATCGCGAACATTGTTGTGTTCGTCGTATTGCTATTGCTTCTCGCCCAGGCTCGCCACAAACAGTGGAGCCTGGCGAAAAAGGTACTGGTCGGTCTGGTCATGGGCGTGGTGTTTGGCCTGGCCTTACACGCTATTTACGGCTCCGACAGCCCGGTACTGAAAGACTCCATTCAGTGGTTCAACATTGTCGGTAACGGCTATGTACAGCTGCTGCAAATGATCGTTATGCCGCTGGTATTCGCCTCTATTCTGAGCGCCGTAGCTCGCCTGCACAATGCCTCTCAACTGGGTAAAATCAGCTTCCTGACCATTGGTACCCTGCTCTTCACCACGCTGATTGCGGCGCTGGTGGGTGTGCTGGTAACCAATCTGTTTGGCCTGACTGCTGAAGGTCTGGTGCAGGGTAGCGCTGAAACCGCGCATCTGACGGCGATTGAGACCAACTACGTGGGTAAAGTGGCCGATCTGACCGTTCCGCAGATGGTGCTCTCCTTCATTCCGAAGAACCCGTTTGCTGACCTGACCGGCGCAAGCCCAACCTCCATTATCAGCGTGGTGATCTTCGCGGCATTCCTGGGCGTGGCTGCGCTGAAGCTGCTGAATAACGATGCGCCGAAAGGCGAGCGCGTTCTGACGGCCATCGATACCCTGCAAAGCTGGGTGATGAAGCTGGTGCGTCTGGTCATGCAACTGACGCCGTACGGTGTCCTGGCGCTGATGACCAAAGTCGTTGCAGGTTCTAACCTGCAAGACATCATTAAGCTTGGCAGCTTTGTGATCGCCTCTTATCTGGGGCTGGGCATTATGTTTGTGGTGCACGGTATCCTGCTGGGCGTGAACGGCGTTAGCCCGCTGAAATATTTCCGCAAAGTCTGGCCGGTGCTGACCTTCGCCTTCACCAGCCGTTCCAGCGCGGCATCTATCCCGCTGAACGTCGAAGCACAGACCCGTCGTCTGGGCGTACCGGAGTCTATCGCCAGCTTCTCGGCCTCCTTTGGCGCCACCATCGGGCAGAACGGCTGTGCGGGTCTCTACCCGGCGATGCTGGCCGTAATGGTTGCCCCAACAGTGGGGATTAATCCGCTGGATCCGGTCTGGATTGCGACGCTGGTCGGTATCGTGACCATTAGCTCCGCCGGTGTTGCGGGCGTGGGCGGCGGCGCGACCTTCGCTGCGCTGATCGTTCTGCCTGCGCTTGGACTGCCGGTGACGCTGGTTGCCCTGCTGATCTCTGTTGAACCGCTGATCGACATGGGTCGTACCGCCCTGAACGTGAGTGGCTCAATGACCGCCGGTACCCTGACCAGCCAGTGGCTGAAGCAGACCGACAAAACAATTCTCGACAGTGAAGAAGATGCGGAACTGGCCCATCGTTAATCACGGCCGAAATAAAAAAACCGCCTGAGGGCGGTTTTTTTATGGCTGTTATTCTTCAACCTCTTCATCCTGGCGGGTCTGCATAGCCCATCGCTGCGCCGATTCTGGCACCGTAAACGCAGGGGAGCGACGGAAGTGCTCGCCAATCAGCACGAAGGCAACGTATTTACCCCGTAACATCCAGACATCGCGAAAACCATCCACTTTCAGGGCATGGTCAGGCGGCGCGGGTTCAACGCGGGGCACATAGCTAATAACCTGGCGGTTTTGTTGACGAAGAGGTTTCATAAGCGACGGGTTCACTAATGCAAATTCTTAAAGCAGGAAATTTCTATCATAGCCGATTCTCCCCCCACCCGTCGCGCCTGACATGTGGCAGATGGCTCCTTTCGCTAATCACTTCCTCTGAAAACGCTTAGTTCGCCTGCTAATTCATCACATTGTTCTATCCTTAATAGGGTTTTCAGGAACGAACAAAGGAGAATCGTGCAATGTCGAACAATGATAAACCCCATCAATCCCCTATTCATGGCACCGAAGAATCTCAACCGGGAATGGACTCACTCGCCCCTGCGGATGGCTCTCATAAACCGTCGCCGGGCCTCTCCGCGCCGGGCGAGCAACCTACTGCACCGGGAAGCATGAAGTCACCCGATGCGGACAACGAAAAGTTAAAATCTCTCGACCCGCACCGCAAAGGGGGTGAAGGCTATGCGCTGACCACCAATCAGGGCGTGCGCATCGCCGATGATCAGAACTCCTTGCGCGCCGGAACGCGCGGCCCGACGCTGCTGGAAGATTTCATCCTGCGGGAAAAAATCACCCATTTCGACCATGAGCGTATTCCTGAACGTATCGTTCACGCTCGCGGCTCTGCGGCGCACGGCTATTTCCAGCCGTACAAGAGCCTGAAGGAGATCACGAAGGCGGATTTCCTTTCCGATCCGAACAAAATTACACCGGTATTTGTGCGCTTCTCTACCGTACAGGGCGGCGCGGGTTCGGCCGACACGGTGCGTGATATCCGCGGCTTCGCCACCAAATTCTATACCGAAGAGGGCATTTTCGACCTCGTCGGGAATAACACCCCGGTTTTCTTCATTCAGGATGCGCATAAATTCCCTGACTTTGTCCATGCGGTAAAACCAGAGCCACACTGGGCCATACCGCAGGGACAAAGTGCGCATGACACCTTCTGGGACTACGTCTCCCTGCAACCGGAAACCCTTCACAACGTGATGTGGGCGATGTCTGACCGGGGGATCCCACGCAGCTATCGCACCATGGAAGGCTTTGGTATTCATACCTTCCGTCTGATTAACGCTGAAGGTAAAGCGACGTTTGTGCGTTTCCACTGGAAACCGGTCGCGGGGAAAGCGTCCCTGGTGTGGGATGAAGCACAGAAGCTGACCGGGCGCGATCCGGACTTCCACCGTCGCGAATTGTGGGAATCCATTGAAGCCGGTGATTTCCCGGAATACGAGCTGGGGTTACAGCTGATCCCGGAAGAGGACGAGTTCAAATTCGACTTCGACCTGCTCGACCCGACCAAGCTTATTCCCGAAGAGCTGGTGCCGGTTCAGCTGGTGGGCAAAATGGTGCTTAATCGCAACCCGGATAACTTCTTCGCGGAGAATGAGCAGGCTGCGTTCCACCCGGGCCATATTGTGCCGGGGCTGGATTTCACCAACGATCCGCTGCTCCAGGGCCGTCTGTTCTCTTATACCGATACGCAGATCAGCCGTCTCGGCGGACCGAACTTCCACGAAATTCCTATCAACCGTCCGACCTGCCCGTACCATAACTTCCAGCGTGACGGGATGCATCGCCAGGATATCGATACCAACCCGGCGAACTACGAGCCAAACTCCATTAACGATAACTGGCCGCGTGAAACCCCGCCGGGGCCAAAACGTGGCGGATTCGAGTCGTATCAGGAGCGCGTGGACGGAACAAAAATTCGCGAGCGCAGCCCGTCATTCGGCGAATATTACGCTCAGCCTCGCCTGTTCTGGAACAGCCAGACCCCGATTGAACAGCAGCACATTATCGGCGGTTTCAGCTTTGAGCTGAGCAAAGTGGTGCGTACCTACATTCGCGAGCGCGTGGTCGACCATCTGGCGCATATTGATATCCAGCTTGCTCAGGGCGTGGCGAATAATCTCGGCATCACGCTCACCGATGAGCAATGCCATGCCGCACCGCCAAAAGACGTGAACGGGCTGAAGAAGGATCCGTCCCTGAGCCTGTACGCGGTACCTGGCGGGTCAATTAAAGGCCGCGTAGTGGCTATTCTGCTGAACGATAAACCGCGCGCCAGCGACGTACTGGGGATCATGCGGGCGCTCAAAACCCAGGGCGTACATGCCAAACTGCTCTACTCTCGCATGGGTGAAGTGACGGCCGATGATGGCTCCGTCCTGCCGATTGCCGCGACCTTCGCCGGAGCACCGTCGCTGACGGTTGATGCGGTGATTATGCCGTGCGGCGACGTTGAGAGCCTGCTCGGTAACGGTGATGCCGCCTATTATCTGCTGGAAGCCTATAAGCACCTGAAGCCAATCGCTCTGGCAGGCGATGCGCGGAAGTTTAAAACTCTGCTGAAGGTACCGGATCAAGGGGAAGAAGGCATTGTCGAAGGTGATAACGTCGATGATGCGTTTATGACCCGGTTGTTTGACCTGCTCGCCGCGCACCGCGTGTGGTCGCGCAGCAGTAAGATTGACCAGATACCGGCGTAAAAAACCTGAAGCCCTCACCCCGGCCCTCTCCCCTGGGAGAGGGAGAAAACAATAAAAACGGTAACCAAAAGGTTACCGTTTTGCTTTTACCTCGCCACCGGGCTTTGCCTCAAAGATCCCTGAACGTCCCCAGACGATACCCACGCTCGGCAATCGCATACTTTAACGACGCCGATGTCAGCACATCCAGTTCTGCCAGACGCGGCCAGCAGTAGGCGCTCTTACGTACTATCTCATCGACAAACGCCGGGTGCGCCATTACCTCAAGCGAGCGCTCCCCTTTTGCGGCGGAGTCATCCAGCACCTTCAGGAACAGCGCTTCATCGATCTCGTCGCCATAAAATGCGCTGCTGAACCCCTCCGTTGACGTCACCGCGACGTCCGGCAACCCGCGCACCTCACGATCCACGCGCATCGCCACGCCTTTACGTTGCGCAAACTCTGCCACAAGCGGGAAAATCGCCGGGATCATATGCACATGATGATGGCTGTCAATATGGGTAGGTTCGCGGCCAAACACATCCACAAAGCGGTTAAACTGGCACTCCAGCTCGCGGGCAATCTCATCGAGCGGCAGAGCGTCCTGCTCCGCCATTTCCCAAATCCATTTCCCCAGTTTTCCCTCGCGCGTCAGACCCGGCATCGGTGAAAGGGGCAACCCAAGCGTCAGCACAAAATGCATGCCCACGCCCAGCTCGGGCAGCTCACGGCTTAACTGCGCCGCATGTTCCACCGCCTCACCGTTGATGAGCGCTGTTGTAGAGGTCACGACGCCCCGGCGACAGGCTTCAATAATGCCGTAGTTCTGCCCTTTTGACAGGCCAAAATCATCGGCATTGACGATCAGCAGGTTTTCCATCGCGCCTCCTCTTAACGGTGTGTGAGTTTCAGTTTCTCAACCGTTGCAGCAAAGTTTGGCAGCCATTTTTCATGCGCCAGGATCATCTCACTCGCGAGTTTTTCAGCGTCACGGTCAGAATGCACCAGCGGGCTGAGATTCAGCGCCAGCAGCACGTCATTCAGTTCGCCGCTCAGGGCAGCATTGCTCGCCGCCACTTCAAAGCCTTTGATGGTGTGAATCAGCCCCATCACCTTATCGTCGAAGTGGGTAATGCGGGGATGCGGTTTTGCACCCTCGCGTCCAAGGATGCAGGTCATCTCAACGGCCCAGTCTGCCGGGATATTGTCGATGTGCCCGTGATGGGGAACGTTCACATAGTGCTCGGCCTGCTTGTCATTGTAAATGGCGTTAATCACTTCACACGCCGCATCCGAATAGTATGCCCCGCCGCGCTGCTCCAGCTCTTTCGGTTTGACGTTCAGGTTCGGATCTTTATACAAATCAAACAGCTGCTTCTCTACTTTCTGCACAACCTGAGCGCGTGCGCCACCTTTGTAGTATTCGCCCATTTCAATGGCCAGCATCTCTTTCTGCTTGAAGTAGTAAAGCAGATACGAGCACGGCAGCAGATTCAGGGAGCGGATCAGCCCTTCGCTGAACGGCAGATCGAAGATGTTTTTCACCGAGGCCGCAGTCAGGCGACCAGAGGCGACGCCGTCGAGCAGTTCCGCAAAGCGCGATTGCCCGTTCACAATCACATCTTTGATAAAGACCATGTGATTCAGGCCGAACAGGTCAATGGACAGATCATCGTGCTCGGTCAGTTCCAGTACATCGCGGATGAACATCTTCATGCCAATCGGAATATTGCAGACGCCGATAAAGCGTTTGAAACCGGTATGGCGATAGACTGCCTCGGTGACCATCCCGGCCGGGTTGGTAAAGTTGATCACCCAGGCGTTCGGGCAGATCTCCTCCACGTCTTTAATGATGTCAAAAATGACCGGAATAGTACGCAGGCCTTTAAACAGGCCACCTGCCCCGTTGGTTTCCTGGCCCAGATAACCGTGGCTCAGCGGAATGCGCTCGTCCAGCTCACGCGCCTTCAGCTGGCCGACGCGCAGCTGCGTGGTCACGAAGTCAGCATCTTTCAGTGCCAGGCGACGATCCAGCGTTTTATGCACGGTTAAGGGCACGCCCGCTTTTTCAACCATGCGTTTGCACAGTTCAAAAATAATATTCAGCTTCTCCTGACCTTCTTCAACATCCACCAGCCATAATTCGCTGACCGGTAATTCATGATACCGTTTCAGGAAACCTTCAAGTAATTCCGGGGTATAGCTGCTGCCGCCACCAATGGTTACGACTTTTAATTTCTTTTGCATAATATCTCCCTTAGCGTATCAGGTTAATCGCCTGCAAGGTGTAGCGTGCTCTTCCCGCTATTTGGGCAAGCCATTACGTCACTATTCCTGGCGGATAAACCGCCGAAAGTTAATTAATTACCGTTAAATTTTTGCGGTAACTGTTCGGTGTGAATGAAGTCAATTTTTTAAAGGTTTTAATAAACAGACTGGGACTGCTGTAACCCGATTCGTAAGCGATATCGGTGACAGAGTAATTAGTAATTTCCAGCTGTTTTTTGGCAAAGTTAATGCGGATTTCATTAATAATTTGCACAGGCGTTTTACGGTAATAACGCTGCGTGGCGCGCGTCAAATATTCCTGCGATTTACCCGACAGCGCCACCATATTCTCCAGGGCGTTATCGCTGAACTGTCCTTTGTCGTGCATCAGCTCCACGGTACTACGCAGCCACTGAGGAATATCATCCACCACCTGCTGTTCTTCACGGTGATGGCGGAGGCGATTCATGACGTAGAACGTCACAGTTTCAATAAATTCATCAAATTCATTGTCGCGGAAATTCAGCGAGGCGATAACCGTTTCAATCCAGGTCATAAACTCATTTTTAACGCGATACACCTGTGACGCCACAAAGCAGAACGGCACCAGCGGCAGATAGTGCTTCTCGAAGAAACGCCTGCTCACCCCTACGTTCAGAATGCGTGTCGCACCAAACTCATAAAAGCTCTGGTGATAAGATCCCATTGGCAGGAAGACGAAATCGCCACGCTCAAGCAGGACGCGCTTACCGTTGATCTCCTGATAGTAGCGGCCGGTCAGAACAATCGTGAACTCGTAGTAGTCATGCTGGTGCAGACCGCTGGCGCTCTCCGTTTTGTTGTAAATCACCACGTGAAAATTTTTGCCATTAAACAGCTGCTGCTCATGTGCGGTTTTGATTTCCATCGTGCTGACCTCCTGCTACTTCATCCTGACTTATTGCATCTTCTCGTGAAGCTCGATGAGCTCCGCTACCAGCTCGCGCGCCAGCATGGAGGTCATCAGATGATCCTGCGCATGTACCAGCACCAGACTCACTTTCATCTTCCCTTCGCCCTGGTCGCTTTCGATAAGCTTCGTCTGCACCAGATGCGCTTCGTTTAACGCCGTACGGGACTGCTCCATCATGGTTTTCGCGGCAACGAAGTCGCCCTGCTTAGCCTGCTTAAGCGCCGCATACGCCAGGCTGCGTGCCTGCCCGGAGTTGATGATGAGGCCCATCACCACCTCTTCCAGATCGTTCTCTGCGGTTTCTTCGGCAACGATACTCTCTAAATCTAACATTTTTTAAGCTCCTTTCCGCTGGCGCGGGTTGCCCCGCGCCGTGCAATTTTAGAATTTCAGTGCGAGGGCGATATCCTCTTCGCTCTCTTCTTCATCGATAACCGTTGCGGCCTTGTTCGCAATCGCCACGAACGGCATGTAGAGCAGGGTTGCAATCCCGAGGTTGAATATCGCCAGCAGGAAGGCGGCCACGCTACCATTGGTGTTGAAGAACGCGCCCAGACCAGCCGGCATCGTCCACGGCGCAATGTTGGTCACCGGCGGGATAATGCCCAGGTAGTACGCCGTCAGCGTAATCGCGGCCAGCAGCGGCTGAACCAGGATGAAGGGAATGAACATCACCGGGTTCATGATAATTGGCAGACCAAACAGGATCGGCTCGTTAATCTGGAAGATGCCTGACGGCAGGGCCAGCTTCGCAACCTGACGATGGTCAGCGCGGCGAGAGACAATAAAGACCGCGATGATCAGACCCAACGTCGCCCCGGTACCGCCCAGGAAGATATAGGAGTCAAGCATCGGCTTCGCCCACACATGGAAGGTTTTACCGGCCGCCAGCGCCGCATCGACGGAGCCGTACTGCTGGTAAAGCGCGACGTTTTCCAGTGCCCATGGGGTCATAATACCGCTGTCCAGCGCCGCCAGTGCCAGTGAACCATGCACGCCGAAGAACCACAGCAGGGAGGTAAAGATGACATACGCCCAACCGACCACGCTACCCATCGACGCCAGCGGCGTTGAGATAGAGTCCATAATGATCTGGTGAAAGTTAGTTCCCCAGTGAGAGAGCGCCCAGGCAATAATCCCCATGATGGAGAGAATAATGAAGCCCGGAATCAACGCGGAAAATGAACGAGAAACAGAGGCCGGAACGCTATCCGGCAAGCGGATAACCCAGTTACGGCGAATAATGAAGGTGAACATTTCGGCCACCACCAGCCCGATAATAATACCGGAAATGATGTTTGCCCCACCCAGCCAGTTGGCGCCAACGGCATAAGCGTCGCCCACGCTGTACGGTGTGACGGTCATGAACGCGGCAATGGACAGTAAGCCTGCCGCCAGCGGATCCACTTTACGCTCTTCCGCCAGCGCCATTCCAATAAAGAAAGGCGCCATTAGCGACATAATACCCAACGTACCGTTGTATACGTTGCCGCCAATGGCTTTTAAACCATTAAGGGTTTCAATAGTTGAAGCATCTAGCCTAATTCCTAATGAATAAAAAAAGGAACCTTCTCCAAAGCTCAGAAAAACGTTGTTAATTAAAACGAACATTGCCCCGGCTAATGTCAACGGCATTAATTTAATAAAGCCGTTCTTAATGGCATTAACATGAGGCTGCTTTCCTATTTTAACAGCAAAAGGAAGGAGTACCTTTTCAAGTGAAGCGATGACTTTACTCATAGGAAAATACCCTTAAAGGCCGCAACGATCGTTACGGCGTATTGTGTGTGAAATAACTCTTTGACGGGAAAAATAAAAAATTAATTAGCAGCTTTTTTAATCGCCGCAACGGCAGCTTTTAATACACCTAAACCATCAATCTTGCCGTATAAAACGGAATCGATCACTTCGACCGGCTTATTGGGTAGCAGACGTTGAATTTCTGGCAGCATATAAGCGATTTGCGGCCCGAGTAAAATAACGTCTGCTGTCTGGCCCTTCTCGCCCGCCAGCGTTTCCGGAAACGCCTCAATCACCACAGGGACTTCATATTTTTCGGCCTGCGCGCGCATTTTAGAAACCAGCAGCGAAGTGGACATGCCCGCAGAGCAAAACAGATAGATATGTTTCTTTTCCATGATAACTTCCCTCTTGTTTGGCTACCCGCCGTCTCGCTATCACTCGACTCGCTATCCTGGCTGACGGGCAGTGTGCTGAACATTGTTTATCGTTGAAGTGAGTATACGCAATGGTACAGGGAGGGAATAATTCTGGATAGACTGAAATTGTCTCTCATTGACCTGGCTTGTTGACTACCTTCACATTTCAGGCAAATAATTCGCGCCAAGAAATAAGATTCACGTATGCATAAAAAAACCGGCCTTCCGGCCGGTTAGTTAACGATCTCAGGCAAGCAGGCTTACTGTGCCTTAGGTGCCTGTGGGTCGGTGTCGTATTCGGCACAGGTCTGGTAACCAGAATTGATCACGTGACCCGTATCATCCAGGGCGACAAAGTAGGTCTCTGCCTTACCATCACGTTGACCCAGAATATAGGTCTGGCAGGTACCACGCGCGTGGATCATAGTAACTTCTGAAGAAGGTTTACCGGCAATGGCTGCAACCTGGGAACGCGTCATGCCTTTTTTGACGTCTTTTACCACTGGCTGTGTGAACTGATCTTTGGTGCGATCGTAAGCTGTACACCCTGCCAGCATAGTCAGTACCGCCGCTGCGCTTAAAATTCCTGCTACGTTCTTGTTCATATTCCGTCCTCTTGTTTATCAGCGTGTTAACTAAGCATGGGATAAAAATTACTATTGTTCAACTTTGCGAGTTACGCCAGACGAATTTCGGAAAATTCTAATAAAACAACGGTAAGCTGCTAAATCGCTGTAAAACAGTACACTCAAAACTGTGATCCTTGTCGTTTCCCCGACAAAGGGTTAGTTTTAACAGATCACACTTTCTGTTTGGTTCTGCATAGGGAGGGCGTAATGGCTCTGCAACAAGAAATTATTCAGGCGCTGGGCGCGAAACCTGCGATTGATGCCAATGAAGAGATCCGTCGTAGCGTTGATTTTTTGAAAGCTTACCTGTCTGCACACCCTTTCCTGAAGACGCTGGTGCTGGGTATCAGCGGCGGTCAGGATTCCACTCTGGCCGGCAAGCTGAGCCAGATGGCCATCTCCGAGCTGCGTGACGAGACCGGTGACACCGCGCTGCAATTTATTGCCGTACGTCTGCCGTATGGCGTGCAGGCTGACGAGCAGGACTGTCAGGATGCGATCGCGTTTATTCAGCCGGACCGTGTTCTTACCGTAAACATCAAAGGTTCGGTACTGGCAAGCGAGCAGGCCTTGCGTGAAGCCGGTATTGAACTGAGCGATTTTGTTCGCGGCAACGAGAAAGCCCGTGAGCGCATGAAAGCGCAGTACAGTATCGCAGGGATGACCAAAGGGGTTGTCGTCGGCACCGACCACGCCGCGGAAGCCATCACCGGCTTCTTCACCAAATACGGCGATGGCGGCACGGATATCAACCCCCTCTTCCGCCTGAACAAGCGTCAGGGCAAGCAACTGCTGGCGGCGCTGGGCTGCCCGGAGCACCTGTATAAGAAGGCGCCAACGGCGGACCTGGAGGACGATCGCCCTTCCCTGCCGGATGAAGCCGCGCTGGGCGTCACATATGACAACATTGATGATTATCTGGAAGGCAAAACGCTCGACGAAGGTACCGCTAACATTATCGAAGGCTGGTATCTGAAAACCGAGCACAAGCGCCGTCCGCCGATTACGGTGTTTGATGATTTCTGGAAAAAGTAAAAGCAAAACGGTAACTCAGTTTTACAGGCCGGGTAAGGCGTAACCGCCACCCGGCTCTTTTTTAACCACCGAACACCTGCTACACTGTATGCCTGAACAGTATATGGAGCAGTATGTGAGCAGGCGTCAATCCGCCCCGCGTCTTGAGTTTGAAGCGGCGGCTATCTACGAATATCCCGAGCATCTTCGCCCCTGGCTTGAGGCTCTGCCTAAACAGCCTGGCGTCTATTTCTTCCACGGCGACAGCGATACCATGCCGCTCTATATCGGCAAAAGCGTGAATATCCGCAGCCGGGTGATGTCGCACCTGCGTACGCCGGATGAAGCATCGATGCTCAGGCAGTCCCGGCGGATCACCTGGATCGAGACGGCAGGCGAACTGGGCGCGCTTCTGCTCGAAGCCCGGCTCATCAAGGAACAGCAGCCGCTGTTTAACAAACGCCTGCGCCGCAACCGCCAGCTGTGTTCCTTGCAGGTTAACGCAGGAAAACCGCAGGTTGTTTATGCCCGGGAAGTGGATTTTTCGCATGAACCCAATCTTTACGGTCTGTTTGCCAACAAACGTGCCGCACTGCAAACCCTGCAATCCCTGGCTGATGAATTACAGCTTTGTTACGGCCTGTTAGGACTGGAAGCCACCACCCGCGGTCGCGCCTGTTTCCGCTCCGCGCTGAAACGCTGCGCCGGGGCGTGTTGTGGAAAAGAGAGCGTTGAAGAACATCATGCCCGGTTTATGGCGGGCCTGGCCTCTATCAGCGTTAACTGCTGGCCGTGGGAAGGCGCGGTGGCGCTGAAAGAAACCCGCGATGCGATGACGCATTATCACATCATCCGCAACTGGCTCTGGCTTGGCGCCGTTGAAAGCCTGGATGACGCTACCGCCCTGCTGCGCACCCCTGCCGGGTTCGATCAGGATGGTTACAAAATTCTCTGTAAGCCATTATTAACCGGAAAATATGAGATCATCGTCCTCAGTGACCCGGCAGCCAGGTAATTTCACTGAACAGCAGCGACCCCTTCGTTTCCAGTAAACGTAGGGTATGACTGCCCGCTTCCCAGCTGGCACCCTGATCGGCGGTCAGTAATTTGTCGCCCAGTTGCCAGGCGCCACTTAAGACAAAGACCACCCCACCGCGTGACGCGAAGGTAGTGAACGTTCGGGTAGCAACGCGCACCTTTGCCTGGCAGCAATCCCGTCGGGTCATGATGTTGAAGTCCATCGACATCTGCCCCTCTGTGAGCACGGCTTTCACCGCCAGATCGCCCGCAAATCGGTAAGGCTGGTGATGCTTCAGAGTATGACAAAACGCCCTGCCTGCATCCAGGGTCATCTCGCCGCCTTCCAGCAGCGTAATCACCCGGTCAACGCCCGGGAACGCGGAGAATTCGCCGTTACTGGCGATGGAGGCAATACTGGCCCGCCAGAAAAAATCCCGCGTCGCGGGAGGAAAACAGCAAATCTCACGCGTCTCACCCGCACCATTACGCCAGAGACTGACCGGCATTTTACGGATATCAAAGAATTCCATGACCACTCCTGAAGGACGCACCGTGCGCCAGGGCATTTTCACAGACGTATTATCGGCAGCAGTCAGGCCAGACCTTAGGCATGGGATAAAAGAAAAACCGCCGGTCCTGTCCACAGCGTTTTCGCTTTTGTAGACAGGAGCCCGGCGGTCTTAAGAGAGTGAACCGATTATTCGGTTGGTGCAGGCATTTTACCTTCCGGCGCTGCACGTTCTGTCAGACGCTTCTCAAAATTGGCATTAAATTGCTTTTTCTGTTCCGGCGTCAGAATGTTGTAAATCTTGTTCTGGGTTTCCATGTGGGCCAGCATGCGTGCTTTATGCTGCTCGGCCATTTTGTCGATCTGCGCTTCCGCTTTTGCTTTATCGAAGCTGTCGCTGGCAATGATGTCATGCATTGCGCGGCGCTCTTCCAGCGGAGGACGTTTCATCTGGTCACGCTGGCTTTTCATGATGTCGCGGATCTGCTGCTTCTGCGCATCGGTGAGGTTCAGATCTTTAAACATCATCATCTCATGGTGCATACCCGGCTTGCCTTTATGATGCATCATCATTTTGCCTTCCGTCGGCGCGGCGGTAGTGGTCGCGGTATCGGCGGCGAACGCCATGCTGGTAGCGCCCAGAGCCAGGGTAGAGGCAACAAACAGTGCAGTTAATTTACGCATAATGTCTTTCCTTACTTTCAGTTATTCTTCGGCGCTATGCCGTGTTGACGAGATTAACTTTACGGCGTTTATCGTCAATTAGTCAGAGCAACGGTAAAACAATGAAAGTGTAAAAAACAACTTTTCGCCAATTGTGGAGAAATTAAGGAAAAAGCGTGGAGAGATGAAACAAAAATATTCAACAGGATGATTTTAAAGAGATTATGGAGAAGTATAGCGAAGTGCCGTTTAATAATAAAGCAATTCTCCAGGAATATTCCGCAAACAATACCAGAGCGCTTTTAACGCTAAGAAATTTATTCTTCATTTCCCCTCCGGTCTGCGCGAGGGGAGACGTTCAGGGCATTTTTTCCAGCATCAGACCTGCTCGCAAACCAAACGCGACCGACGGATTAGGAAATAAAACATATTCCGTGGATTTCTGTACCGCATAGCGCGTCTCACCATCTTCCGCCAGCAGGACGCCCTGGCGAAACGGCGTAAAGTTCAGCGTATGGGGTGCCATATGAAGCTGGAAAGCCTCGCTTTGACGCGTGATCTGCTGCACGACCCGATAGCGCACGACGGGTTCCCGGGTGGGTTCCGGCGCAACCCCGGCTAGCAACGCCCGGAGCGCCTGATGCGTAGGGGTAAAACGCGTCAGGTCGTTTTGCCCGAACGGCAGCGCTTTTCCCAGCTCCAGGGTGCAGGATAACGCGCCAACATTCTCGCAGGTGAAGTGGGTAAACGTGCCGCCTGGCGTCTGGTGGAAGACCAGTGCCTCCAGCCCCGCATCGCCAAGCCAGGTCAGAAACGCCTCATCCCACGGCTGATGACGCTGCGGTAACACGCCAAAACGCACATGGTACGAGGCGCGAATGGCCGTATGCAGATCAAGGTGCCAGCGCGTTTCCCCCGCCCCGGCAAAAAACGCCGTGACCACCTTCTCCAGCCATTGCGCGCGAGTCGTCTCATCACTCTGTGGAAACTGCGCCCAGCGACCACCAAACATGCGGTTGATGTCGCTCACGAGATACCGTTTATTTTGCGCCAGCGCAGGCGGATTTCCCAGTACCACCAGCAGACGGCAGTGCAGCGTGATCTCTGCGCGATACAGCGCGCGCAGCAATAGTTCGACAATCTCCACGGGCGCGGTTTCGTTTCCGTGAATGCCGGTAGAAAGCAGCAGCGACAGGTTATATTTCCCCGTCGGCGTGAGTTCAAGCACGCCCGGCCCCAGCCATCGCCAGTGGAACGAAGGGCCTGCCCCCTCTTGCCGCTCCGGTGTCTCTTCGGCCAGCGTCAGCGCCAGTAAGTTTTCCATATCGTCTCCTTAGCGCTGGAACGGATAAACCGATCCCAGTTGCAGGATGGTTGATAATGCATCCAGCGCTTCGCGGCCTTCGCGCAGCAGCTGCGGATCAACCAGATCGGCCTGAACCAGACGGTCACGATAATAGCGGTCCACCCAGTCATTGAGGGTATTGAACAGCGTGTCGTTCATCATCACCGCCGGATTCACGGCCTGCAATTCCTCCGGCGTTAACACCACGCGTAGTCGCAGGCACGCCGGTCCCCCGCCGTTGGCCATACTTTCCCGAAGATCAAACACGCGCAGTTCATCAATCGGGTTATCCGCCTGCACCAGTTCGCTGAGATAGCGCCAGACGCCCTGATGGTTGTGGGACTCCTGCGGCAGCACCAGCATCATGCTGCCGTCATCCCGGCTCAGCAGCTGGCTGTTGAACAGATACGTTTCGACCGCGTCCTGCACGCTTACCGCCTGCGTGGGCACCTGAATCGGCATAAATCCCGGCACGCGTTCGCGCAGCGTGGCCAGCAACTTTTCCTGATGGGCAAACGCCTGCTCGTGGCAGAACAGTACCTGACGGTTGGAAACGGCAATGACGTCGTTATGAAACACGCCCTGGTCGATCACCTGCGGATTTTGCTGGGCAAAAATCACCTGAGAAAGATTAACCTGGTTCAGCCGCGCAACCGCCTGGCTTGCGGCTAAGGTTTGTCTCGCCGGATAACGAACCGGCGCGGCGTGGCCGCCCTCTTCCCGTCCATAGATAAACAGCTGCAAACCCGGCTCGCCATAGTCGCCGCCCAGACGGTTGTGGTTTGCCGCCCCTTCATCGCCAAACATCGCGACCTGCGGCAGCGCCGAATGTACCTCGAAATGCGCATCATGATTAAAAATGGCGCGCAGCACGCGCCCGGTGGTCTCCGCTTCGCTGGCGCGGTGGAATTTGTTGTTCAGGTTAGCAACGGTCAGATGCACTTTGCCGTCCAGCGTATCCGCCGACGGCGCAACGGTGGCGGCATTCGCCACCCACATCGAGGAGGCTGAACTGGCTGCGGAAAGCAGGTGTGGCGTCTGCGTGCCTGCTTTTTCCACCACCTGTTCATCCGTACCGCTGAACCCCAGCTGGCGCAGCACGGCCACGTTTGGGCGCTCCTGCGGCGGGATCACCGCCTGCGGGAAACCGGCATCGGACAGCGCCTTCATTTTCAATAGCCCCTGCTTCGCCGCCAGCTTCGGGTTCGAGACCTGGAAACGGTGCTTCGTCGAGGCTTCATTACCGAACGACAGCCCGGCATAGTGGTGCGTCAGCCCCACGAGGCCGTCAAAGTTAACCTCACGCGCTTTCATGGGCGTCACCCTCAGTAAAATCCAGCCCCGGATTCAACGTCTCCGGCAGCGTCAGCGCCGGGGTTTCCAGGCTTGCCATCGGCCACGCGCAGTAATCGGCGGCATACCAGGCGCTGGCGCGATGGTTGCCCGACGCCCCTACGCCACCAAACGGCG